>JAESRJ010000276.1 GCA_016764715.1 Kordiimonadaceae bacterium
CCAGCCGATGTCGACCTGAAGAATAGGCTCGTTCACAGGCGTATCCCCCGCTTGCGACGTGCCCGGCGCAATAACCACTCAGAAGCTGCGAGGCTAGCCAGCGCAGGGACAAGGCAGAGTAGTGCCAAGCGCATCGCTGCCGTTTCGCCTCCGGGGGCTTGCGCTGCGCTGTAGAGCGCAAGCGGCAATGTTTGTGTGAGGCCKGGGATGTTGGCGGCAAAAGTTATGGTTGCTCCGAACTCGCCGATGGCGCGGGCAAAGCCAAGCACTGCGCCGGATAGGATGCCAGTATAGGCAAGCGGTAAACTGATGCGCCAGAACTGCTTCCACGCTGGTATCGCTAAGGTGGACGCCGCTTCCCGGTAGGCTAGTGGTTCAAATTCAAAGGCCTGCCGGATGGCGCGGACCATCAGCGGAAAAGCCATCACGCCGCTGGCAATGGCAGCGCCCTGCCATTTGAAAGCCGGGCTAAGGCCTATGCCGGCAAGCCAGCCGCCAACGGTTCCCGTGGGGGCCAGAGAAACAAGGAGTATATATCCCACCACGACCGGTGGGACTACAAGCGGAATGTGGATGACAGTATCAACAAATAGTTTGCCTCTGAACTCATAGCGCGCCAGCCAGTAGGCGGCTGCGATGGCAATAGGCAATGTAACCAGTGTTGCAACCAGCGCCACCTTCAGGCTCAGCAGCAGCGCTTCTATTTCAACAGGAGTCAGCATTTAGCCCGCATATGGGCGCTGTAGCGATCAAGCCCTGCGGCTAAGTCAGCTATCAGGTCGTCAGGGTCCTCAAGGCCAATATGAATGCGCAGCAGAGGGCCATTCGCCTGCCACGGCACGGCTGTGCGGTTGCTTGACGGATCACTTGGCAGGATCAGGCTTTCAAAGCCGCCCCAGCTGAAACCCATTCTGAAATAGGTCATTTGGTCCACCATAGCTGCTGTGTCTGCATCGTCGCCTTCGGTCAAGACGATGGAAAACAGCCCGCAGGAGCCRGTGAAATCRCGYGCCCAAATCTCGTGRCCRGGGCATTCYTCAAAWGCYGGRTGGAGGACWGTGGCAACTTCYGGCCGTYCYTGCARCCAYGCGGCAAYYTTMAGYGCSGCYTCTTCATGTTGCTTCAGGCGTACGCCCAAAGTGCGCAGTCCGCGCAGGGCAAGCGCTGCGTCATCAGGCGATACAGTTTGCCCCAATTGGAATGCCGTTCGCTGCAACTTCCTAAAGGTGCGTTTGTTGGCGGCAGCACTGCCGAGCATGATGTCTGAATGCCCGCCCACATATTTAGTAACCGCTTGCACCGATATGTCAGCGCCCATATCGAGCGGACACAGAAATAGCGGCGTTGCCCAGGTGTTGTCGACAATAACGTACGCGCCTTGGTCCTTAGCGGCGGCAATAATCGCMGGCAGGTCCTGTACTTCGAACGTCAGGGAACCCGGTGTTTCAGTGAGGATAACAGTGGTGTTGTCGCGGAACAGCGATTTAATGTCGCCGCCGATCAGTGGATCATAAAAGGTTGTTTCTACCCCCATTGATTTCAGAAAACCGTTGGCGAAGGACCGTGACGGCTCGTAAGCGCTGTCAGTGATCAGAACATGATCGCCTGCTTTGACCAGCGCTAATACGGCGCCCGTAACGGCGGCAATGCCGCTCGGGTACAGCATGGTGCCTTCCGCGTGTTCCAGTTCTGTCATTGCGTCCGCAAAAGCCCACTGTGTCGGCGTTCCTTTACGGCCATAAAATAGTTTTTTAGCAGACGGGTCAGCTACCCGTTCACGCATTTCAGCATAAGTTTTGAAAAGGCAGGTTGAGGCCCGGTATATTGGCGGGTTGACCACGCCGTGAGTCCATTCGTCTCTCCGACCAACCGTGACAAGCGCAGTGTCTATGTTTTTCTTTGTCATTCTCTACCCTAAACTCAAGTTTCTAGTGGAAGCGCCTCATCCGCACCCCATTCGGTCCAAGATCCGTCGTAAACCAATGTGTTCCAGTGGCCGAGCTGCGCTAAAGCTAATGCCAAACAGCTTGCCGTTACGCCGGAACCGCAAGTCGTGCCCAAAGGTTTGCTGAAATCTACGCCCGCATCAGTGAATTTCTCAGTGAGAAGGTTTCGCTCCAGCAGTGTGCCGTCCCCAGAGTATAGCTCAGCTACTGGGAGGTTGATGCTACCGGGAATATGGCCTCCGCGAAGGCCTTCACGCGGCTCAGCCTCTGTGCCGTTGAAACGCCCAGTGGAACGAGCGTCGATGATTTGCCGCTCGCCAGTGTCGATATTTGCAAGAATGTCGTCGCGGCTAAGGGATAGGCTTTTTGTCGCATCAGCATAATAAACGGTTTCTTCCGCATACTGCGGCTTGCCGTCGGTAAGCTGTTTGTCGGCACGCCATTTCCGCATGCCGCCGTTCAGAACGTAAACGTTTTTATGCCCCATAGAGCGAAACATCCACCAGGCTCGAGCCGCAGCAAAGGAGCCTTCATTTTCGTAAATAATGATTTTACTGCCATTTGTTACGCCAAATTTGCGTACGGCAAAGGCAAAATCCCGCGGGCCAGGTAGCATGTGTGGCAGCTCCGACCTTTGATCTGTAATGACATCAATATCGAAGAAATGGGCGCCAGGGATATGGTCAGCCTTATATTCTTCAGCGGCGCTGCGGCCACTTGCAGGCAGGTGCCAGCTGGCATCAAGGATAACCAACCCATCGCGGGATAGGTTTTTTGCAAGCCATTCAGTATTCTTTAGGGGGGAGTTTGCCATGTGTTTCTACCGCTTTTGCTATGTTTTCAGCACTTTAAGCGGGCGAGCGGCAAGTTTCAATCTGTCAAATCTAATATGTCAAAATAGCTGGTTGAGCGCGGGGCATATAGCGGGGCAAAGGAAGAGAAGGTGGCTAGTTACGCAAAGAAAAAGGGCACCCTGGCGGGGGCACCCTTAAACTTGCCCCCTTGACGTTGGGGCAGGGAGGAAATTCTAATTCATTATGAGACGGCTCGCAATATCGCCGCTTTTTCTAATACGAAATAGCTGGTTCATCAGCGGGTGGTCAAAGGTCTCTATTTCCAAGCATTCCAACAGGTTCTCTTCCGAGACATAAGTGGTGTGCTTCTCTCCGTCCACGAGTACGTGGTACCAAGGGCGGTCCTTTGGTGGTTGCGTTTCAGCCATGATCTCATACCATTCAGGAGACTGGCTGAACGTCGCATCCACATCAAAAATCAGGCCGCGGTAGCCAAACCGGCGATGGCGTACCACCTGTCCGGGCGCGAATTGCGCTGTTTGCGTGTATGACATAGTTCTTCTCCTTTCGTCGATTTAGTGTTGCACCTCAATCCTTAATCGACCGGATCAGTTCTTGATCCAATAGATACAGTATAGCCCCTTCGCATTAATATTTACTGAACGAAAATATCAAAAACCTTTACGTTTTGGTAATTATATTTCTTATATGTGGGCGCGTTATCAAGGCTTTACAAGAGGTGGGCCTGAGCACGGGAATTGTTTTGACAAGCAAAGTCGAAGCGCGCATAGCCTGTAAACATAGTTAAAAAAACGAACACTATAATCAGAGAAAAATGTGATGAGCGACGAAATCTATAAGGGTTTAGAACAGCTTGGTAAATCAGGTCCAGCACCAACCTCACCGGGTGAAGCGGTGCTTGAGATGGTGCAGAACCCCCGCACAAGCGTGGACTATCTGGTGCGCTTCACGTGCCCGGAATTTACCAGYCTGTGTCCAGTAACTGGCCAGCCTGATTTCGCTCATCTGGTGCTGGATTATGTGCCGGACCAGAAGCTAGTTGAAAGCAAGTCGTTGAAGTTGTTCCTTCAGTCGTTCCGGAACCATGCCGCCTTTCACGAGGACTGCACTGTGGGCATCGCTGAACGCTTGGTCGCAGAGATGAAACCGAAGTGGTTACGTCTGGGCGGATACTGGTATCCACGTGGCGGCATCCCTATTGATGTGTTCTTCCAAACAGGCAAAGCCCCTGAGCATGTTTGGATCCCAGAGCAAGGCGTGCCGACTTATCGYGGSMGKGGGTAGRMKCRMRKYMASKAKKNCTATSTNCCYTCGKAKYYWRRCRAWGGTSWTWWCMKTKNGCRCNARTGYKKNGCGTWYGRWKSNAYTGSYWNNTWACNGCNGMGNGYCGRSWASYSCAGCRCGGCAATACTAGTTGCCAGCCGTACACTTCTATTTTTTGAGCGAAATCTAACATGCGGGCGTTACCTATCTCATTCATTCGGTCTGTCTTGGCCATCTGTGCCGTTTGCGCGTGGTTTCTTGTGCCTGCCGCTGATGTTTCTGCTCAAGGGGCGGGAACATGGGATGTGTCGTTTAAGGATGTGCGCAAACTGGAACGACGGCTTAAGCTTCCAAAAGGCGCGATGGCGGTGCGCAAATATGACCGCACTTATATAGGGATTTTCCAAAACGGTAGAAAAGTGGTCTACGGCCTGTTGGTGAAGCGGAAGGCGCGCAAAGCCACGGTCACCATCATTGATGCGTGGGAAGATCTGCCGGAATTTGAGATGGAGAAGCGCTGTGATCAGGTTGGCCTCTACTGGAATGTCGAAAGCAATCGCCCGTTGCTGGTGACCTGCGAGGTTGATCCCTGAACCACGGCCGTAATAGCCCTGCTAACAGATAACGCAATGTTGATTTTGGTAGCCTTGTTATACTGGTTCCCGGTGGATTAATGTGCTCGAAACCCTAATTTTTTGGTGGATATTAGAAATGAATTTTATAAAGAGTGGCATTGCTGTTTTCTGCGTCATCCTTGCAAGTTTTGCTGGGCATGCCGCGGACAGTAAGGACTTCATCACCAAGTCCAGTCCCTACAGCGTGGCCGTAACCCTGGACCGATTGGAAGCTGTGTTAAAGTCCAAGGGGCTGACGATTTTTGCGCGCATCGACCACAGCGCTGGCGCTGAAAAGGCAGGCTTGAATTTGGCCGCGACGCAATTGCTGATTTTCGGCAATCCCAAGGCTGGCACGCCGCTGATGGTATCCAACCGGTTGGTGGGGCTTGATCTGCCGCTTAAAGCGCTAGCGTGGGCGGACGAGGCAGGCAAGGTCTGGCTGGCTTATCCGTCAATGGAAGCAATAAAGCAACGCCACGGCATTATTGACCGCGACCAAGTGTTTGCCAAAATAACCGGAGCGCTGGATAAATTAACCAATTTCGCGCTGAGAGCCRRATAACCRGATAACCAGATAACCAGATAACCAGATAACCAGATAACCAGATAACCAGATAACCAGATAACCAGATAACCAGATAACCAGATAACCAGATTGGCTGGTCATGTGCTGGCGCACTCAATAATGCGTAAAAAAGTCGATCAGGTGGCGGGGAAGAAGGGGCGAGAGTTGTCCTTAGGAGCGGCCTGCACCGAACGCAGCGGGCAAAATACGTATTAGGGAATGTCGATCATCTTGTGGGTTTGCAGGCTTAGGCGCCACTTCGGGTGCGCTTTGCAGTAATCTACGGCTTTGACAGTGTTTTCTGCCTGTGTTTCGCAGTCCATTGGCTGCAAGTAGAAATGTTCGAAGTCCAGATGCTCAAACTGGGCGGGGTCGCCGCCGTCCTGCGGATATACGAGCTTCAGTTCCTGGCCTTTTGCTACGATTAACTTAGAGCCAATTTTGGGGCTGATACAGAGCCAATCAATGCCGTCAGGCGGTGTAAGGGTGCCGTTGCTCTCGACTGCTATCTCAATGCCCGCGCGGTGCATAGCGTCCACCAGTGGCTGGTCCAGCTGCAGGAACGGTTCTCCGCCCGTGCAAACCACGAACGGATGCATGTGGTCGGTCGGCCATTTGTCTTTAATCGCAGCGACCAATGCTTCAGCGGTTTTAAACTTGCCACCGCCGGGGCCGTCGGTGCCGATAAAATCCGTGTCGCAGAATTTGCAGATGGCTGCAGCGCGGTCTTGCTCGCGGCCTGTCCATAAATTGCAGCCAGAAAAACGGCAAAACACTGCGGGGCGACCAGCTTGGCCGCCTTCCCCTTGCAGGGTGTAGAATATTTCTTTGACACTGTAGACCATGATTTGACCTTAGCCGAAGTAACGTGTTGGGTCAGCTAAATCTGCCTCGCGGAACCCTTTTTTGCGCAGCAGGCAGCTGTCGCAGTGGCCGCAAGCCTCGCCTTCTCCGTTCGGGTCATAACAGCTGATGGTCATGCTGTAATCTACGCCGAGTTCGGTGCCAATGGTCGCAATCTCGGCTTTGGTCATATCAATCAGCGGTGTCCGGATACGCACGCGGTCATCCTCGGTAACACCTGCTTTGGTGGCGAGGTTAGCCATCGCTTCGAACGAGGCAATATACTCGGGCCTGCAATCGGGGTAGCCGCTGTAATCAAGCGCGTTGACGCCAATGAAAATATCCTTTGCGCCTACAGTTTCAGCGTAGGCCAGGGCGAACGACAAAAAGATGGTATTGCGAGCAGGAACGTAAGTAACAGGAATATCGTGCTCCATATCGTCTTCGCTGCGGTCCTTTGGTACGTCTATGTCGTCGGTGAGCGCGCTGCCGCCAAAAAGGCGTAGATCAAGTACTGCTGTTTTGTGCTCTTTTACGCTGAGAGCTTCTGCTATAGCGGCGGCTGCCTTCAGTTCAATGCTGTGGCGCTGGCCGTAGCTGAAGGAAAGCGCATACACGTCGTATTTGTCCGCGTGTGCCATTGCAACAACGGTGGCGCTGTCGAGGCCGCCTGATAACAGGACGATAGCTTTTTTCTTAGGTGTCATAGTGCGCTCGCAATTTTTTGGGCGCTTCCGCAAATAAAAACGCCGGGCGCGCTATAGCACCCGGCGTCAAACTTTGAAACAAAAAACCGCTTACCGCAAGGGCAGGGCTGCCATTTGTTATTCAGTAGGCGCTGCCTTGAAGACCTCTTCGTCTAACTCACCTTCCCATTTGGCGACAGCAGTACTAACGCTAAGATCGCCGGTGACGTTAACCACAGTACGGATCATGTCGAGCGGTCGATCAAACGGGAATACAAAGCCAACGATCAAGAAAGTGTCGACATTGTCGATACCGATCACGCTAAGCACTGTTGCGAGCAGGAACAGCGACGCACTTGGCACCGCAGCAGTACCAATTGAAACCAGCGTTGCCGCCAGTGCTATCAACAGATATTGCTCCATACCAAGTGGGACATTGAGTACTTGCGCTGAGAATACCGCCAATATACCCACGTAAAGGCCTGAGCCGTCCATATTGATTGTTGCACCCAGCGGCAAGACGCTTGAGGCAATTGTCGGGCTGACGCCCAGGTTATCCTTTGCAGTTGCCATGGTAACCGGGAGCGTGCCAGAGCTGGACGAAGTAGAGAACGCTACCAGCTGTGCACATTATTGATACCGCCGGTCTAAGAAAGGCTGAAGATAAAGTCGAACAAATAGGTATAGAAAAAGCAATCGATCAAATAGAGAA
>JAESRJ010000085.1 GCA_016764715.1 Kordiimonadaceae bacterium
CTCAGTAGTGGTGCGCAGCCAATTTACTAACCACAGGGTGATCGCAAAGGTAAGCGCGATCAGCGCCCATTTACCCACCTCKTCWCCMGTGATCARGCCCATYGATATGCCTTCATTCCAAACCATTGTGAAGTTTAGAAACGGCAACAGCTCGACAGAACGCAGTTCTGGTAACCTAAGACCATTTATTATCCAAAATTTGGACGCCTGATCCGCGGCGACCAATATTGCCGCGATCAATAGCCCAATTCTGAAATAGGAACCGAAACGCATAGGCTAGGCTGCTTTCGCATCGTGGTTAGCCACAGCATCCGAGCAGCGRCYACAAAGGTCGCCGTGTTCAGTCACCTCAGGTTTCACAACCCAACAGCGCTCGCATTTTTCGCCGGCAGCCACTGAAATTGTTGCGGCAACTTCATCCCCTAAGGCAAGTGTCGCCCCTGAGGTGATAAAAATCTCTGCAGCGTCCAGCCCCGCAAAAGCATCGAGGGTGGCTTGATCTGCAACTGTAACCGCGGCATCAGCTTGCAAGCTGGAGCCAATCACCTTATCGCGTCTGAGCACTTCAATAGCCGCATTTACCGTACCGCGCACTTCTCGAATTTTGGTCCATTTCTCGGCAAGCGCATCATCACGCCAATCAGCAGGTGTTTCAGGCCACAGTTCGCGGTGAACGCTGATAGCGTCTTCGCCGTAGCGGTTCTGCCATACTTCTTCAGACGTAAAGGACAGTACCGGCGCGAACCAAAGCACCAGGCGCTTAAACACTTCATCAATCACGGTGCGGGCGGCTTTGCGGCGGGTGCCGTCTGCGTCGTCGCAGTAGAGAGCATCTTTACGGATGTCAAAGAAGAAAGCCGACAAATCCATGATGCAGAACTGGTACAGCTCGCGGAACACAGGGTTAAAATCAAACTCACTTGCCCGGTCACGGATAAGCGTATCCATTTCTGATAAGCGGTGCAGTACCCAGCGCTCGAGCTCAGGCATGTCGCTTACTGGCACGCGTTCTTCTTCAGTGAAGCCTTGTAGATTACCGAGCATATAGCGCAACGTATTGCGGATCTTRCGGTACGCATCAACCTGGCCCTGGATGATCTGATCGCTGATGCGTACATCTTCTTTATAATCCACAGAAACCACCCACAGACGGAGGATATCCGCGCCGTATTTGTCGATGATCTTCTGCGGTGATACTGTATTGCCCATCGATTTGGACATCTTGCGCCCATCACCGTCAAGCGCGAAACCATGCGTCATTACGTTCTTGTAAGGGGCCACACCGCGTGTGCCACAGCTTTCCAGCAAGCTGGACTGGAACCAACCGCGGTGCTGATCAGACCCTTCCATATAGAGATCAGCCGGGCTTTGCAGCTCAGGCCGCTTCTCGGAAACAAAAGCGTGTGTACAGCCACTATCGAACCACACATCAAGAATATCGTGCACTTGCTCATAGTCGTCGGCGTTATAGTCACTGCCCAGCAGTTCCTGCGCGGGCACAGCRACCCATGCGTCGGCGCCGCCAGCTTTAACGGCCTCGATGATGCGCTGGTTAACGGCTTCGTCCTGAAGGAGTGTATCAGTTTCTTTATGAACAAAAACCGTGATCGGCACGCCCCACGCCCGCTGGCGAGAGATGATCCAATCAGGCCGGTCAGAAACCATCGCYGTAATGCGGTTTTTTGAGATTGCTGGGAACCAATTRATCTCGTCGATRGCTTTAATGGCTTTATCRCGCAGGTCATTTTTCGACATCGAGATAAACCACTGCGGCGTATTGCGGAAAATAAGTGGCGCTTTAGAACGCCAACTATGCGGATAGCTGTGCGTAAGTTTGCCTTTGGCCGCGAGCGCACCGGCGCCGGTTAGCAAATCACAAACGGTATCAGCCACTTTGTAAACATGATTGCCCGCAACCAGTCCTACATTTTTGAAGTAACACCCCCCTGCATCCACTGTATTCGGCACTGGGATTTTAAACTGAACATGCGCAACCTGATAATCATCATCGCCGTGCCCTGGGGCCGTATGCACAAACCCTGTGCCTGCCTCTGTAGTGACGTGATCGCCCGGCAGCATCGGCACGTCAAAATCGTAATAGCCTTCGGCGTCGGCGTGACCGCGCCATGGGTGTGCAAGGATAGTACCGTCGAGCGCTGCGCCCTTGAAGGCAGAAACTTTCGTGAACCCAGTGATGCCGGAGCGTTCGGTGAAGGCTGCGGTTAGCGCCTCAGCAACGGCAAACTTACCGCCAACAGCAACCAGGCTTTCCTCTTTTACTTCGGTGACTTCCAGTACCACATAGTCAACATCTGGGCCRTAACAKACGGCGCGGTTGGCCGGGATTGTCCAMGGTGTTGTTGTCCAGATAACCACRCGCGCKCCKHCYAGSTCAGYWGCRYCMGTGCTTACCASCTCRAACGATACATCGATYTGRGTGGAGACATAATCRTGGTATTCAACTTCRGCTTCAGCCAGCGCGGTCTTCTCYACYGGTGACCACATCACAGGCTTGGAGCCCCGGTACAGCGAGCCAGACATAGAGAACTTCAGCAGTTCTTCAACAATGGTTGCTTCAGCGTCAAAAGCCATCGTGGTGTATGGGTTATCCCAATCGCCGATGATGCCAAGGCGTTTGAACTGTTCTTTCTGCACTGCGATCCAGTGCGCTGCAAACTCACGGCATTCCTTCCGGAATTCAACAGGGTCTACATCATCTTTATTCTTCTTTTTCTTCCGGTATTTCTCTTCGATCTTCCATTCGATCGGCAGGCMGTGGCAATCCCAYCCAGGRAYGAAMGGCGCATCCTTGCCCTGCATCTGYTGCGACTTAACGATAATGTCTTTYAGCGTTTTCTGCATTGCGTGGCCAAAGTGGATATCRCCGTTRGCGTACGGAGGGCCRTCATGCAGGATRAATTTCTCGCGSCCGRCGCTGTCWGYRCGCAGCTGKYKRTAAATRYCTTCACGYTCCCATTTTGCCAAAWRYKCRGGCTCACGYTTTGGCAAGCCTGCCCGCATTGGGAAATCAGTTTTAGGAAGAAAAACAGTGTCGCGGTAATCGCGTTTYTCRTTGGTGTCAGACATGGTCTGGTATCTCAATTCTAAATTRGCRGCTGGCTAMTGTGCCGTATGTGGCTAGCGGGCGCTGTGTGCGCCGAACCTGCGCGTTATATTTCGGTATATTTTTTTGGAAGAGTGACAAACTAAAAACCCCGGCCGTTACTGGAACGCCGGGCTAGTAATTCGAATTAYAATGGCGGCATTAGCCTGCGCATATGAACATTGCCTTGTCATACGCGCTGTTCTACCAGTGCCGGGCGCTGCTGTCGAGCGCGGAATTGCTGTATTTTTGCCCTGCCTCGGATGGTTGGAAGGAGTGCCTGCTAGGCTAAATTCCCCGAAAAACCTTTTGAAGCTTTTTGAGCGGCATCATACCTTGCTGATTAATGCGTCGTTCGATTGCGCGTGCCGCATACGGCTTCAATCTACGGCACGGGCCGTCATACCCTGTAACCTGCACGAATGGCCGTGGATTAAGCATAATGTCAGCCAGGTTTTTAAGAAGGCTCGCAGTAGTGAACGGCATAATCACCATTTTGTTCACACCAGCATCACGCGCTTCCACCACAGTTTCTTTGCTAGGTGTTTTCATTGCGAAAATTATCGGCGCAACTGACGTAGGGTTACCGCTCATCCGCACATAGCGAACAAAATCAATTCCGCCCAGATCCGAGAAACTATCTTCCACCAGCAGCAAATTATAGGATGAGTGCCGCATTTTYTCCAGAGCCGCCTGCTTGCCGTCCACCACTTGAAACAGCTCAGCGCCTTGCTCTTTGAATACAGCACGAGCGCCCTTAGCGGCTTGGCCATTAGACATAGCAATCAACACACGTAAATCAGTTTTACTACCTAATGGCATTCAATTTCCTAGGAGATGTATTCAGTAAGATCCACGCTCTGTAGGCGATCAAGGACCCTAGTGACAAGCTAGTTTAATTAGTGCAGCCCCTATGTCGAGWGGGTAGAGCGGCACTAGGCGTCGAGTATGCGCTGCTGTTCCTTAACCGACATAAAACCGTGCTGGCCCTTGCGCCGGTTTGGCCCCTTGTACCCTTTGGCCTTGGTGATTCGCCGATCCGGCCCGTTATAGCCAGTCGTTTGAATGAAAGGCCGCATTTCCCGTACCGCCGCCTGCAACGTCCCTACAAGAGTTCCTGCAGAAAGCGGCATCAAGACAATTTTTGAAGCCCCACAATCGCGCCCGGCAAGCACACGTTTTTTTTCGGCTAAACGAATACCGTAAATGATCGGCGCAACGGCCATTGGGGTGTTGGTCAATCGCAAAAAACGGCAGAAATCTGCGGCACCCAGATGGGGGAAACCCTCTTCTATTACGATCATATTATAGTGGTGATCCATCATTTGACTGACGGCATCTTGATTGTCCCGCGCACTTGCCACCCGGCGCACGCGGTTTTGCATTAGCACGCCCTTCAACGCTTCCGCAGTTTGCGCGTTGGAAAGGGCAAGCATAACAGAAAAGGATTGTAGCAATTCTGCGTGCACTGAAATTCCTTAACTAGCATCACACCAATTCTGGATCAGTATAGTTAAACGCCCTTAACAAAGCATAAAATCAGCCCGACATCGTGGTTAACAAAGACAACGCTAGACTAGGCCATTGATTCCAGAAGCTGAATCAGAAAGGCGCGCAACATATGCGAGGCACCTTTCTGATTTTTCTGCTGTATACAACGCGCTAATCAGCTTTTTTCGCAGAAGCCCTTTTTTCTTTTCGCCTTCGAGACAAAAGGTTGAGGACCTCCACACCCAGCGAGAATGCCATAGCAAAATAAATGGTCGCTTTAGGAATATGGATACCCATACCTTCCGCCACCAAGAAAATCCCGATAAGCATAATAAAGGAAAGCGCCAGTATTTTAAGCGTTGGAAACTGTTCTATAAACCGCGCGATATGAGCGGACGCCAAAAGCATAACGCCCATAGCCACAACCATCGCCCCGACGATCACTTCAGTCACATCGGATAACCCAACGGCTGTCATSACAGAATCGAAGGAGAAWATAAKRTCGATRAAMACGACYTGARTRATAACSGMWGTCATMGCRCCWGARTAAGMCTTGCAGTCAYCSRCYTTMTCGCCCGTCACTYYATCNTGRMWGCYMTKMNTCYCNCWKGYMGASAAGGWANCCGCCKYMYNAAKWKYWTSMKYAMATYTTWNNTSCTGRSARTRNCMKSSKSMAATWTWTYAAACSWCKSGGCCTTGAGRCCAATGATCCACACAACGCCGAACAGGAGCGCGATACGCATTATTAGAGCCAAAGACATGCCTACGACACGTGCTTTTTCTCGTTCTTTTTCAGGGAGATGCCCAACTAACAAAGCAATGAAAACCACATTATCAATTCCCAGAATAATTTCCAGTGCGGTAAGCGTTAAAAAGCTCACCCACAGGTGATAATCGAGTAGCATTTCCATCGGTAATTCCCCGGGTAATCCATATACAAAGSGCTGCGCAACCACGTCACGCAGCGCTGCTAGACATAGTGCCATTCCTCTGAAAATTAAAGGATAGACTTTCCTCGCACCAAGGGCGGCAAATCAATTCACGCCTTATCGCGCGCGAATGTGGGGCTCTGGGAACAGGCCCAAGTATCCATCAAGGCTCGGAGCTATAAGCCGGTCAACAGCGTTTTCAGGCTCGGCCAAAACGATCTTTGCTATTCGACTATCTTTGTGTATTTGCGTCTTCAGGCTTTCTATGCCGTCAAATTTCTGCTCTTCACGCAGGAACGCCACCAATTCGACACGCAAATGCTGGCCGTAGATATCTTGATCAAAATCGAAAAGATGCACTTCCATTAGCACATCACGTTTATCAAAAGTTGGCCGCTTGCCAATATTGGCCACACCTGAAACGGTTTTCGTTCCGCCTTCAAAACGAACCCTTACTGCGTATACCCCGAGCTTCGGCAAAAGGCTTTCACCAAGCTCAATATTGGCCGTCGGAAATCCAATGGTGCGACCGCGCTTGTCACCTTCCGWGACGCGCCCATTGATCGTCCACCAATGACCTAAAAGAGCGGCAGCTTTACGGGCTTCGCCGTTTTGCAAGGCCTTTCTGACGACGGTGGACGAGTAGATTTCGCCGGCATAGCCTTCTAAGCCAACGGTAACTGCTTTAATGACAGAAAGCCCGAAACCTTCCATGTCGCCCATGTACCCGAGAACATCGGTGCCACCGCCACGGCCTTTCCCAAAACGGTAATCATACCCAACAAAAACATGTTTAGCGTTGAGGCCGGCACAAAGAATATCGAGAACAAAGTTTTGCGCAGGCATGCTCGCCAATTCTTTGTCAAAAGGCAAAACAAGCAATACATCAACGCCGAACTGTTCCAGCAACTGAGCCCGCTCCCGAAATGGAGTTAGCCGAAACGCCGGCGCGTTCGGCGCGAAAAAGCTAACCGGGTGCGGCTCTGTCACAACAACAGCAAGCAAAAGGCCCATTTCGCGAGCTAGGCGACCAGCTTCACCTATCACCACTTGGTGYCCCCGGTGAAAACCATCAAAATTGCCAAGCGCGACCACGCAGCCACGATCAGCAGCGGTCAACTCATTGGTATGTCGTAAAATACGCATTCTGCTGGCCTCGTTGTCGGCATATCAGATGGCTCGCTTGCCCTCGGATCCTTCGTTCATCGTCGGGACATACAGCAACAACCGGCCGCTAGATAGTTATTTATCAAACTAGGCCAGCCTTTCATAAGTCAAAAATCAACCGTCACAAATAAAGATAATTGAACGGCACGCCCCAGAAACGAGGGCTTGATCCCGCAAAAGAAACCTATACTTTCCTGTCTCCTGGCACGGCAAAATCGCCGAATACTGCAACTGACAGGGGAAAACCTGRCAAGAATGCTGMGAAAAAAATGAATAACATGTTAGAATTTTTACGGAAGTAATTGAATACTTGGCGTCTTTGGGTTAACCAATTCTTCACGACCCTAGGGCTAGTGTCCCAAATAGAGATTAGTTTGGGTCTGCGGTGCAGGCCTGTTAGTTAAGATATCAAATACTGAGGAAATAATATGGCCGTTGATATGGGTATGCCGATCCTTATCGTCGACGACTACAAGACGATGCTTAGAATCGTCCGTAATCTATTGAAACAATTAGGTTTCAGCAATGTTGACGAAGCGACTGACGGGGCTATGGCTTTGGAAAAAGCAAGAGGCCGCCAGTATGGTCTGATCATTTCAGACTGGAATATGGAACCGATGACCGGGTACGAGTTTCTGAAAGAAGTTCGCGCAGACGGCCAATTGAAAGCAACGCCTTTCATT
>JAESRJ010000277.1 GCA_016764715.1 Kordiimonadaceae bacterium
GCTGGCGCTCTGGCACGCGCATGAGCGGCCATTGCACCCAGTGCAACAGCGCAATTGTCCACTTTTATTAGCCGAAAGTCTTYTYTTACGACCCCTGGGACATCGCCTGYCACAATTGCCGCCACTGCCCCATTATCAAGTGCGCTCTTTACGAAAGTATGCCCGTCAGTTGTGCCGCCCTTTAGGGCAATAAACAAATCGCCAGGCAGGACTTCTCGGCTATCCGTCTGCAGGCCATCTGCGAACCATGGCCGAACTGTAACGGCGCCACATGCGGCCGCTAACTCTGCTGAAGTCCATAATGGTTCTTCAATTTGCATAACTAGCTCAACTCCTTTGYACTACCCGAGCTAAGCAGCYCTCTAACAGTCCGAATATCTGAAAAAGGGATAATTTCGTTGCCTACAATCTGCCCCTCTTCATGGCCCTTACCGGCGATCACCAAAATATCGCCGCGCTTCATACAGGACATGGCTGTTTCAATCGCATTTTTGCGTCCTGCCAGCTCCACTGCGTCCGGCGCAGCAGCCAATATCTCAGCCCGAATTTTGCTCGCGTTTTCGCTCCGCGGGTTATCATCGGTAATGTAAACGTTGTCTGCCAGTTCGCTTGCTATTGCCCCCATTTGCGGCCGTTTTCCAASGTCTCTGTCGCCGCCGCAGCCGAAGACCACATGCAGCYGCTTAGGATTATGGGTTTGTGCCGCCTTCAGCACAGTCGCCAAGCCATCAGGCGTGTGCGCATAGTCGACATAAACGCCGCCTCCCGTGGCAGTCTGGCCTATGAATTCCATGCGTCCAGGGACGCCTTTAAGGTCGGCAAGCGCACCAAAAACTTCGGAGGGCTTACCGTTGGTGGCTATTACGAGGCCCGCCGCTAGCAATGCGTTTTCTGCTTGAAACCCTCCAATAAGGGGTAACTCGACATCATAACGCGCGCCTTCATATTTCACGCTCAAGTTTTGGCCATTGGCCGTCACCTCTTGGCCGRCCAGTCGAATAGAGGCCGCCTCACCTACGCCAACACAGAGCCGCGATATACCCCGGGCCCAAACAATGTCGTCTAAATCCATGCCTCTTCGGCTATCAATATTGATCACAGCCGTGTCGCCTGGGCCAATCAGTTCACCAAAAAGGCGGGCCTTGGCATAGAAATACCCCTGCTCGTTTTTGTGATAATCCATATGATCCCGCGACAAATTCGTAAAAGCAGCTGCCTGCAAACACACACCGTCAAGGCGGTTCTGATCCAGCCCATGACTGGATGCTTCAAGCGCAGCGTGATCCACCCCTGCATCGCTGAGCTCACGCAAAACTTTGTGGAGCAGCATTGGGTCAGGAGTTGTTAGACCCCCGTCATAGTTAACTCTATCAGATCTCACACCAAGCGTGCCAACACTCGCCGCTGTCTTTCCAAGCGCCTGCCAAATYTGTCTTGTAAAATCTGCCACAGATGTTTTGCCGTTAGTGCCTGTGATGGCAACTTGGGTTCTTGGCTGACCATCATAAAAGCGGGCTGAGAATTCTGCATACCGGCTTCGCGGATTACGGTCCTCAACAACCGGCACACGCACGTCTAATTTCAAACCCGGCGTTGTGAGTATTGCCGCAGCACCGGCGTTGATAGCGTCACCAATAAACTCCCTGCCGTCAATCTTGCTGCCCGGTAAAGCAACAAACAGGTCGCCAGCTGAAATGGCCCTGCTGTCAACAGTCAGACCGGTAATATCCACTGCCACATTGGCCATGCTACCCCCCATTAACTGTGCCAGCGAAATGCTCATTTTCTCTACTCTTCAATCATAAGAGAGACAGTCTCGTATAGAGATGTGTCTTCCTTTTTTGGCGCAATACCCAAAAGCGGAGCTGTTCGCGCAATAACGGATTTCACCACTGGCGCAGCAACCCAGCCACCGCCTGAAAAACCGAATGTTTTCTTTGTTCCGTTAGGCTGATCAAGAAGCGCAAAAACTATGTATTGCGGGTCGTCCATTGGGAACACACCTACGAAGGAGGAKATTTTCTTCTTCCGGTCATAGCCGCCGGCGCTACTGATATTCGCAGTGCCAGTCTTGCCACCGACCCGGTATCCAATGGCATCCGCGTACTTGCCAGTGCCCTTCGTAACTACCATCCGCATTAGCTGTCTGATCTTACGGCTGGTTGATGGCTTAATGACGCGCTTGCCTTCACGCCACCCGTCAGAGTTATGGATCAGTGTGGCAGGAACAAGACGGCCCCCGTTCACCATTGCAGCAATTCCTCTAACCAACTGTAGCGGACTGACTGCAATACCGTGCCCGTATGCCACGGTCATAACAGTAGCCTTCCCCCAAGTTGAAGGCAGCTGTGGTGCCCCTATTGCAGAAAGCTCAATAATGGCTCGTTCCAACAAACCCAGGCTTCCTAAAAACCTTTCCTGCTGAACTTTTCCAATCTCAAGCGCGATTTGAGCCGTTCCTATGTTTGAAGAATATGTATAAATCTCGGGAACCGTAAGCACACGATTTTTCGGATGATCATCATTGATCGAAAAACGGCCCACCCGTAGAGGACGGCTTGCATCGAAACTATCAGTGAGATCAACAACTCCGTTATCTAGAGCATTGGCCAAGGTAAATGTTTTAAACGTMGAGCCAAGCTCATACACGCCTTGTGCCGCGCGATTAAACCGCGACGCCTTCGGGCTGGCCTGGATTTCTGACGGGTCATAATCCGGCAGTGAAACCATTGCTAAAACTTCGCCAGTGTTCACATCCATTACAAGGCCTGCGGCGCCCTGGGCCTGAAACGCGTTCATAGCCGCCCGCAATTCATAGGTAAGCGCATATTGGACACGAATATCCAATGACAGCCTAACGGCCTCTTGCACTTGATCCTCTTGAGAAAGCCGATAGTCTAGAAAACCCTCAATACCGCGTTGGCCTTTGCCATCTACATTCACAAAACCAAGCACATGAGCAGCCAACCGGCCGTGCGGATAGATGCGTTCCTCATCTTCCAAAAACTCGAAAGCGGGATTTCCGATCGCGTTAATCGCCCACTTTTGGTTAGGCGTTAATTGGCGAACCAACTCCACATACCCTTTACCACCAACCAATTTCGCATAAAGTGTCTCGTAAGAGACCTGAGGGAAAATTTTGTCCAACTGACGGGCCGCAACAACAGGATCACCGAGCTTGGCCCGGTCGGCCTGCAACAAAGTTGATGGTAAACTTGTTGCCAATATTTCGCCGTTACGATCAAGAATATCTGCCCGACCGTATTTTACTGGTTCAACAACAATGTCGAGCGCCAAATCCTTTTTAACCACCCCCGAACGCACCCCGAGCTCAACTGTGCGGGCAGCCATTAGTAAAAAAGCGAGCAAAAAAACGAAGACCGCTACTTTCAACCGATTATGTGCTAGACGAATGCCCCCTACCCTAAGGTCTGAAGGTGGAAGTGAGCTATTGCCGTAGGCGGTGTTCATAATTGCGCCCCTCGTTTTTTATACGATTTTTTTCTTCCTGGCTTTTTCGGCGCGGGCTCCCGCGCCACACTTAAATCAACAGTGCTATCAACATCCGCCCCAGCGGGCCGCTTAGGAATGGTACTTGGATCCGGCAATACCTGGCTGGCTTTCGGTGCCATAAGCGCCAAGAAACGATTAGACTGCTCTTGCAATCTATTGGGGCTGGTCTGGTAAGCCAGCTCCGCCTCAAGCAGCCTGATCGCCTGCTCGTCTTCCTGAATTTGGCGTACGATCTGTTTAACGTTGTCAGTTTTGTCCTGTACTGCCATTTTTAGCTGCGTAACGGCAGCGCCAGCCGACATTGCGGTTATCACAGCTAAGCCAGTCACCATCTTACGCATCAGAATTTTCTCCCCATGCCGCAGCTGCAGTGCGCGACCCAACGCGGAGCCGAGCGGAGCGAGCACGCCTGTTCACAGACTGCTCAGCTTCACCCGGCTTCACCGCTCCCTTGGTCTTCAGATGAAACGACGCGGGCGGGCCCAAATCAGCAACATCAGGCATATGCCTAGATGCACCAGGCCGGCGGCCACCACGTTNCGTCATAAACCTTTTAACAATCCTGTCTTCGAGCGAATGAAATGACACGACCACAAGGCGTCCGTCCTCATTCAAGCAGCGTTCAGCGCCCACAAGCACTCGCTCCAGCTCGCCTAGCTCGTCATTCACATAGATCCGCAATGCCTGGAATGTGCGGGTGGCAGGATGAATTTGCTTCTTACCCTTCTTGCGCGGTGCCCGACCAAGAACACCCTCAATAATGTCGGCTAATTGTGCTGTGCGCGTAATAGGCGCTTCAGCTCGCGCCCGAAGAATTGCGGATGCGATCCGGCGTGATTTACGTTCTTNCCCCGAATTGATAAATTATGTTGGCAATATCTGTTTCGCTATATTCGTTTACGACGTCAGCGGCAGTTTTCCCGCTTTGTGCCATGCGCATATCAAGCGGGCCATCATTGCTAAAAGAGAAGCCACGCTCAGCCTCATCGAACTGAAAAGAGGAAACGCCGATATCCAGCATCACCCCGTCAACTTTTGGCGTGCCAGCTGCTTCTAGTAAATCGGCAACGTCACCAAAGCATCCTGTCAAAATTTGAAACCTGCCTTCAAACTCTTTAGCGAAGGCTTCAGCACGCACTACGGCATCTGGGTCGCGGTCAATTGCTATAATTTTGCAGTTCGCTGCCAACAGCACAGCGCGAGAATAACCGCCAGCACCAAAGGTGCCGTCCACATAAGTTTCGCCGTCACGCGGCTCAAGTGCCTTCAGTACTTCAGGGAGTAAAACTGGAGTATGGCCATCATCGGCTGACTTATCAGCGTTACTTGAAACTACTGGCCCAGCGCCGGTCACTGGTCAAACAAAGCGGGGATATTATCCACCGCTTCTTCAATGAAAGTGTCACTGTCTTCATCATCAAATTCAAGAGCCTCAGGCGCCCACAGCTCGAAGCTATCACCTACGCCTACGAAAGTGACCTGGTTGGTAATTCCCGTAGCTGCGCGCATCTTCGCAGGCAGCATAACGCGCCCTTCAGAATCGAACGGCAAGATCGCGGACCCGCCCAGCAGGCGACGCGCGACTTTACGTTTCTTAGGCATATCTTCATTGAACTGGTTGGCGATACGGTTGTGGTAAACYTTWAGRAACGCCTCATCYGASCCATCGATRTAAGSYCGSCCCTTYACATARTGYAGRGCAATWCCKGARAACCCGCCATYTTCCAAGGTCGCRCGGAACYGCGAAGGAACGGATGTYCGCCCCTTTTTATCGACTTTCTGCGTATAGCTGGACGTAAAAAATAGCACGTCGTTAAGCCCCTGCAAGTTCCCCCGGCTTTCGACAATGCGCGAAAACAGGCATTCAGACGCCTATCTGAACTTACATGGGATAACATGGATTTTTTCGACTTTCAACGCCTTAATAAGACAAAATATGGGAATTACRCCTCAGAGTGACATTGGCCGCCTCATACTCACCTAGGTAAGAAAAAATATTACTTCCATACACTTACGAAATAATGTTGCTAAATAATTCCCCTTATGTTCCCATTTTGATCCCCATTGAAAACCAATGAAATATGACCGTGTCCGACGAGCATATTATTGCGATTTTACACATGAATACCGAATTTAGCGCGGGTGAAGGCTCGATAAACCCAAAACAGTTGAGACTCGTGCCAACGAGCCGGATAGATCGCTGCGCGTTGAAATCCATAAAAACAAGACGCTGCCTGCGCAACTCGAGCCCGGCTTTCCGCAGAAATCCCTGACGCGACGAAACAGCACACTATAGCAAATCAGCGTATAAGGAAAGCAAGGCCCCCATTGCTTCGATCAAGGTTACCCGTTGCCCTTCTKTTTAAACCACAAAGCCGTTAGTTAGGCAGCTCACAGTGCCAACATGCTTCTGCAGACCCTGCTCCGATTGGGCTTCCTGGGGGCACAGAAGGGCCGACAGGTTTTTTCACCGCGGGCGTGCTTGCCTGCGCTAACGCATCATTAATGCGCGCTCTCATCTCCTGAGCAAAGCTTGCTTGTCTGCCRCCGTAACCAGAGAGGCGGGCGCGCACAGAAGCAATCGCTTGGCGAACATGAGCTCTTACTACAATCGGCGTTGACGGAGACTGCTGTAAAGCAATGAAACGCTCTACCAAACGTGCGACGACAACCGTTCGTAGGCCGCGCATTTTTTCGTTTTCCCTGCGGGAGGCTTTTACCAGTTGATCCACCATGTGCCCAAACATTGCTTCCAACCGCATATGGCTATCATCGCGCACGCTCAATTCATAAATACGCAGTAAACGTGCAGGATGCAGAAGCGCTCCTAACGTTATATCTGCAGCCGCTGCGGCCGCGCCAGCGTGATCAAACAGYGGCCTAGCTGGGCCWGCRAAGACCTCTCGGCGGAACTGCGGATCTCCGCTAGCATTGCCAAGAGGGGTCAGCGCAGCAAGTACATTTTCATTCAAATCGAGTGCCTGGGGCGAAACAGTGCTCAACAACAAATCAAGCGCCTCGCGCTGCTTGGCSGCCTCAACRGGGACTGCAGCMYTTCTACCGTCCCCTTGATGCCGGTARCTAAACTCGTAYCCRCCMAGGTATTTCGCRGCYGCGGCCARCTGATACCGGTGATAAAGGTACAAAGGCACGATCTTAGTTTGCAGCGCTTTATAACTTTCACCWRCRCGTAAGTTTTTRTCGCCAAAACGRTCAAGCGCAAAGCGGCGCACCTGCATKGTTTTGAYTAAACTCTGCARGGCATCYTCGCCCGTATCCCAGACTGCKCCYTTKGCATGCCCYGCCCCAACAGAGCGGCTRTCRCCRTCMGAAACATARAGCAGTCCTGCAGCRTCAGCTTCTGCTATCAGCGCTGCCTGTGCCGCCTTTTCGTCAGCGCCATCATAAGCGCCGTAAAGGAATTTTGCAGTCCAAACATCCCAAGCACCAATGCCCACTCCGTARGTCTTGGAGAAATCGAGCTGCCCTTCAGTACTCAARCTCACGTCAGGCGCTGGGTAATCCATAACGCTAGCRCGATCACCGTAGGTGCTGGCGGCCATATTGTGAGCAAACCCGAGCGAATGCCCGATCTCGTGCGCTGAAAGTTGACGAATGCGTGCAAGCGCAAGTTCAACAGGATCATCCGCTGCGCCTGTCCCTGTTTTCGCCGTGCCAGCTAGTGCCTCAAAAATCTTAATGTCCTGCCGAACCCTCAGCGATCCGAGCAATACAACACCGCGCAGCGCTTCACCTGTACGCGGATCATCTAGTGCTGCGCCGTACGACCACCCTCGTGTTGCCCGGTGCACCCAATTCACCACGTTATAGCGCGCATCCAGCGGGTGCACGCCT
>JAESRJ010000086.1 GCA_016764715.1 Kordiimonadaceae bacterium
GGTCCCCGTGGCTTGGCTCGTCTTTTTCTTTGTAATATTCTTCCCGGAATACAAACATCACCATATCCGCATCCTGCTCGATCGAGCCAGATTCGCGAAGATCTGAGAGCATTGGTCGTTTGTTCTCACGGGATTCCACGTTACGGCTTAGCTGAGAAAGCGCGAGCACAGGCAGTTGAAGTTCCTTCGCTAAACCTTTGAGACCACGTGTTATTTCTGAAATTTCCTGTACACGGTTTTCGCTACCGCCGGGTTTTGAACTGCCCCGCAGGAGCTGTAGATAGTCAACTACAATAAGCCCGAGATTATGCTGCCGTTTCATGCGCCTTGACCGAGTGCGCAGGGCTGCAATGGTAAGCGCAGGTGTATCATCAATGAAMWKSGGSACANCKWMKAGMGANGAYKGCYGMAMKRGYWRWRRCWTYRRAKTCTTRTWYNNNTGWGASNCTTNNCTTGKNGMATGGCGTGCGATTGGATGGGGTTAGGACCATCATAAAAACGATTTGCGATATCAGAGAGAATACGTGCAGCAAGCTGGTCCGCGGACATCTCGAGGCTGAAGAAGCAGACAACTGCCCCTTTGGTGCGTTCCATATCGTTACCGGCAAGGCGGTCCTGAGCATAGCGCTCAGCTGCGTTGAAGGCTATATTGGTGGCGAGGGCCGTTTTACCCATCGCTGGACGGCCAGCAAGGATCATCAAATCGCTCGGGTGCAAACCGCCGATTTTCTCGTTTAGTTTGGTAAGGCCCGTTGTTACGCCAGAAAGGCTATCCGGGTCACGGTAGGCGTTCTCAATGTTTTCAACTGCCGTTTTGAGAGACCTAGAGAAGCTCTGCGGGCCCGTTTCTGCTTGCCCCATTTCGGCAAGGTCAAAAAGCTGTTTTTCAGCTTCCGAGATTTGTTCGGTGGCTTCGGCATCAATTTCACTGTCGTATGCATCGTTGACCATGGTCTCGCCAATTTGAATAAGCGAGCGGCGCATGGCCAAATCATAAATTGTGCGGCCGTAGTCTTCTGTATTGATGATGGTGGCTGCAGAAGCCGCCAGCCTCACAAGATATTGAGCTCCGCCAACGTCCTTAAGGGCTTCGTCGTTTTCGAAGTAAGGCTTCAGTTTTACCGGGTCTGCGATCTGGTTTTTGTCCATCAGCTTCAGAACGGACGAGTAAATGCGTGCGTGAACAGGTTCGTAAAAATGATCTGGTTCCAAAAAGCCTTGTACTTTTTGAGCCGCTTCGTTGTTTACGAGGATAGAGCCAAGAATGGCTTGCTCCGCTTCTAGATTGTGTGGCGGTTGACGGTATGAGACCTCCCCGACCTCAATACCGTCATTCGCCGCTTCTTGCGATAGCGCCGTCATCAGCACAAGCCCCCGTGTAGTTTAGTTCCCTGATCCTGGCATTTAGCCTTATTGTGTGGAGCACCATATGGATTTTTTAGAAAGGCTCAAGCCCTAAAAAAACTTGTCCACCGTTCTTTTATCCACAGGGGTATAACTATGGGGATAACTTTGAAATTATTCGGCGTGGGTCGACCCTGGGGTTGAGAAACTTAGCGCCTTACAAAAACGTAACAGTCTTGATTGCTTTGATTTCTGCCCTCTTGGAACAGCCGGAGGTCCCAGTTCTCAGACAGTTTATCTAGTAACCAAACGGGGAGGATAAAAGAGTTGCCCCATTCAGGGGTCTCAAGTCCGTAGTGTTTATGGCCACCAAATACATCCTCAAAATGAAACCGATTCTGTAGCATGCCGGTTTCAATGCGGTCTGTAGTTTCCGTTTTCTGCTTTCCTAGTTTTCGAGCTCGCCGGATTGTTTGTTTGCCGTGCGTAGTGAAAAATAACCAGCCGTCTGGTTTAATAATCCGAGCCATCTCGTCAAACCATTTGAGCGTAGGCTCCTCAGAGAAATGACTCCAGATTGAGATTGCACTAACACCGTTGAAGAAATTGTCCTCGAATTCGAGCGGTGGATTTTGATTGGATACTGTGAAAGTACCGCGGGGCAAATTTTTCTGCGCCCATAGAATGGAGTTTTCAACAGGGTCAACGCCGTAGCAGCTTGCATCACCTTGATAGGCTGCTAAGGCGCGGACTAGTGAACCAGATGAACATCCAAAATCCAAATAATTTTCATCTTTTTTGGTCTTTAGTCCTGCAAGAGCCAAGCTCTCTAACAACATGTTTGTCGAGTAAAAATCCCCTACATACCAGGTGTCAGAACGTTGCATGAAATGAATGCCCTCAGCAGGAATCGCATCTGACAATAGGGTGCGCGCTCTGCTCTCCGGGACGAAATGGGTACAGAACCTGTTGGTTAGCGCCATCCATCTATCTGATTGACGGTTTATAGTGCACCATTCTTTTGCCCATGGATCAGTGAGCTTTGGTACAATTTTGGAAATTTGCGAGATATCTTCAGCTGTTACTCGACTGAAGATATCTTTTATGGCTGGATTAATAATCATTTCGACCCCGTGAAGTTAAAGAAAATATCAGTGATATTAGTCTTCGGCACAACCTGAAGTCTACTATAAACTTAGGGTATTATAATTCTCGTATCTATCCAGTGCGGCTCGAAATTTTTAGGCGGGGTGTGAGACTGTAAAGCCCCGAGCTGACAAAAAAAAGGCGACCAAGAAGGCCGCCTTTTAAAGGATATTGCGGAGAAGTTACTCTGCAGCAGCTTCTTCTGATTCGTCTGCAGCCTCTGCGTCGTCAGCAACAGCTTCCGCAGCAGATTCTTCAGATGTTTCTTCAGACGCTTCTTCAGTTGCGTCTTCTTCAGCAGCGTCTTCGAACTCATCTTCTTCAAAGTCAGCGTCCATAGAGTCTACAACAGCAGCGCCGGTTGCGAATTGCATTGCTGCTTCTTCTTCACTGCGGGCGATGTTGATAACGACTGTTTCAGATACTTCAGCGTGAAGCCTGATAACAACATCATGAAGGCCGAGTGTTTTGATCGCACGGTCCAGAACAACCTGGTTACGAGCGATAGCAACGCCAGCTTCACTAACAGCGTCTGAGATGTCGCGTGATGATACGGAACCGTATAGTTGGCCGCCTTCACCAGCAGCGCGAACCATAACAACTTTCACATCAACCATAGTAGCGGCAACTGTTTCAGCTTCAGTTTTGCGTTCTAGGTTTTCAGCTTCAAGGCGCACACGATCATTTTCGAATACGGCTTTATTGCTCTCAGTAGCGCGGAGAGCTTTTTTCTGTGGCAAAAGATAGTTACGTGCGTAACCRKCTTTAACTGNNNCAACTTGGYCMMYTWGAYYWMSTMKGTTWRCAMKYTNYAWCARGNTRAMWTNRCRTTYWYTRTYWMYTMCNKSKMGATTRTTGMRYKATGAACGGCAAAAGAGCGACATTACGTGCGCGCTTGATTGCCCGAGCGAGTTCACGCTGCTTTTTAGCAGAAACAGCAGTAATCCGGCTTGGTACAATTTTACCACGCTCAGAGACGTACTTCTGTAGCATTCTCACATCTTTATAATCTATTTTTGGGGCATTATCGCCAGAAAACGGACACGTTTTGCGACGACGGAAAAAAGGACGACGAGCAGCCATTAACTTTGCTCCCTACGTGGACGGTCATTACGATCAGGGCGATCACCACGATCACGGCCAGGGCGGCGATCACTGCGGTCTGATTTAGAACGCAGAACAACAGATGGGCCTTCTTCGTGTTCTTCAACGCGGATTGTCATGAAACGCATAACATCTTCATTCAGACGAATRTTCCGTTCCATTTCAGCGATCGCAGCGTGAGGCGCATCAATGTTCAAAAGCACGTAATGGCCTTTGCGGTTCTTTTTGATTTTGTAAGCGAGGTTCTTGAGACCCCAATATTCATTTTTCTCGATTTTACCATCATTGTCTTCAATGATTTTGGTAAACTCGGCTGTAATGCTTTCTACTTGCGACGCGCTGATATCCTGGCGTGCAATGAAAACATGCTCGTATAAAGCCATGTTTATTTCCTTATGCGCTGATCGCACCCAAGCCACAGTGGTCAGGGGCCTCCAGCTCTCGTTTAAACTGTCTATTTCATGGGCCTATAAATAAGCCTATGGAATGAGACGCGCCTCTATACCGCTGCCACCAGTATTATGCAAGGAAAAGTGGGGCTTTTTTTGTGCTGTATCATAGCAGTGTGCTTATTGCTTGCCTTACTGCGCTCCTCTGTGTCAAACCCCGACAAACAACAGATGATCTTTTGCAGCCGATTTTGGAGAGTAATATGACGCGTGCATTCGTTTTTCCGGGGCAAGGTAGCCAGTTTATTGGCATGGGAAAATCCCTAGCAGACGCTGAAACAGCTGCAAAACTGGTTTTCCAAGAAATTGATGATGCCCTTTCTCAGAATTTATCCAAAATTATATGGGAAGGTGAGGAAGACGAGCTTCGGCTAACAGAGAATGCTCAGCCTGCCTTGATGGCCGTTTCGATGGCCGTAGTTCGCACGCTTGAAGCAGGAGGCGTCAACGTAGCAGAAAACGCTAGCCATGTGGCGGGCCATTCTTTGGGCGAATATTCAGCCCTTGCTGCAGCTGGTGCGCTATCAATTGCTGATGCTGCACGTTTGCTGAAACGTCGAGGACAAGCTATGCAGCGCGCTGTCCCYGTTGGAGTAGGCGCAATGGCTGCCATACTCGGACTGAATTTTGATGACCTAACCGCGATTGTTGAAGAAGCAGCTCAAGGCGAGATCGTGGTGTCTGCAAACGATAATGCGGACGGTCAGGTCGT
The DNA here is from genome assembly GCA_016764715.1 of Kordiimonadaceae bacterium. GTDB lineage: Bacteria > Pseudomonadota > Alphaproteobacteria > Sphingomonadales > Kordiimonadaceae > Kordiimonas. Next base: position 4,756 of record JAESRJ010000086.1, read on the forward strand.
AATATCAGGCCATAAGGCAGCGGTAGAGCGTGCCATCGAAATCGCTAAAGCAAAGGGTGCCAAGCGCGGTGTATTGCTGCCCGTGTCGGCACCTTTCCATTGCCCTTTAATGCAGCCAGCTGCGGATGAGATGAGAGACGCGTTGGCCGAGATTTCCTTCAATCAGCCGTGCGTGCCTGTTATCGCAAATGTTTTGGCGGCCCCTATTAGTGAGCCTGAGGGCATTGCCAACCTATTAGTTCAGCAGATAACTGGTGTTGTTCGGTGGCGGGAAACGGTTGGATGCATGGCGTCGCTTGGTATCGACCAAGTTGTTGAAATAGGGGCAGGTAAAGTCTTGTCTGGCCTGGTTCGCCGTATCGATAAGTCTTTAACTTCTGTCAATCTTYTGGAGCCTGGCAGTATTGAAGACTTTGCWGCCTCTCTCYAATAKACATATAGATACGACGTATTCTTTTTTTAAGGACAGACATTGATGTTTGATTTGACGGGAAAACGAGCCCTTATTACAGGCGCTACAGGCGGTATTGGYGCCTCTATTGCGRCAATGCTGCACGCTGCGGGTGCTACGGTTGCCATATCCGGTACTCGCACTGAAAAGCTTGAAAATCTAGCGGCAGAACTGGGTGATCGTGTGCACGTTGTTGCAGCGAACCTATCTGATCGTGCTAGCGTTGATCAGTTGGCGAAAGATGCAGTGGCCGCCATGGGCGGTGTGGATATCCTTGTAAATAACGCCGGTATCACTCGTGACGGCCTTGCGATGCGGATGAAGGACGATGATTGGGACAGCGTTATGCAGGTCAATTTAGAATCGGCATTCCGGCTAACCAAAGGTTTGATGCGCGGTATGATGAAAAGCCGCTGGGGCAGGGTGGTGAATATTACTTCTGTGGTTGGAGTGACTGGAAATCCCGGCCAGGTGAATTACTGTGCCTCTAAGGCAGGCATGATAGGTATGTCTAAATCATTGGCGGCCGAGCTGGCAAGCCGTGGTATTACTGTAAACTGTGTTGCCCCTGGTTTTATTGCAACGCCTATGACTGACGCCTTAACGGATGAGCAGAAAGCCAGTATTACTGCGGGCATTCCKTCAGGTGATYTKGGSTCACCRGARGATATTGCGTSSTCGGTCYTGTATTTAKCAAGCAGTGARGCCAARTATGTCACCGGCCAAACTCTTCATGTAAATGGTGGGATGGCGATGATCTAACTTGTGTCCAACAGTAAAGTTGGTGCATAAAGGGTCAACTAAGGGTTCTCAAAGCTAAAAAACTATGGTACCAGCACCCCGATAWGGCGCGGTTCCGCAGCGTAAARCYWAAGAAAMCGTGGGATGGGGGTAWRTRCTRAATGTRTGCACCCCTTAAYAATTTGAGTWAAAAACGAGGAAATGAGCAATGAGCGATATTGCCGATAAAGTTAAAAAAATTGTAATTGAGCATTTGGGCGTGGAAGAAGACAAAGTCACTGAMACAGCCAGCTTTATTGACGACCTTGGCGCTGACAGTCTTGACACTGTTGAGCTGGTTATGGCGTTTGAAGAAGAATTCGGYATCGAGATCCCTGATGACGCGGCCGAGAAAATYCAGACCGTKAAAAACGCGATYGAWTTTATCAGCGCGAATTCCTAAGCGGATCATGCGTTCTAAAAGGGCAACGGTTGGATTYTAGGGTCCTCCTGTTGCCCTTTTTTTATAANTTTTATYNTATTTTCTACATCTGTAGTTTTTCGGTAAGTTTGGGGCTGAACGATCGGAATGAGGAAGTGTTGATGAGACGAGTTGTTGTAACAGGTATGGGCATGGTGTCTCCACTATCAGCTAGTGTGGACGGTACATGGAAGCGATTGATAGAAGGCCATTCAGGGGCAGGGCCTGTGACGCTGTTTGATACAGAGACTTTTCCCTGTAAAATCGGCTGCGAAGTCAAATTGGGTGACGGKACWAATGATACCTTTAAYCCTGATGACTGGATGCCGCCTAAAAAYCARAAGCGCGTYGAYACATTTATCCTTTTTGGCATGGCGGCWGCACAACARGCMGTAATCGATGCAGGCTGGACCGAACCTACTGATGAACAGCGTTTGCGCACAGGCGTGATGATCGGTGCCGGTATCGGTGGCCTTAAATGGATTGCAGAAACTGCGATTACCTTGCATGAGCGCGGTATTCGGAAAGTAAGYCCCCACTTTATTGCTGGATCGATCATTAACTTGGTCTCTGGTAATGTTTCCATCAAGTATGGCTTTCAGGGCCCTAATCATGCGCCGGTAACTGCGTGTTCGACTGGTGCGCACGCTATCGGCGATGCTGCTCGTTTGATTATGTGGGACGATGCCGATGTTATGGTTGCTGGCGGTACTGAAGCTTCAATTTGCGGCATAGGGTATGCTGGTTTTTGCCAGGCACGGGCTCTCTCGACAAAATATAATGACGACCCAACAACGGCTTCGCGCCCGTGGGATGCTGGACATGATGGTTTTGTGATGGGCGAAGGCTCTGGCGTTGTGGTTCTTGAAGAACTCGAACACGCTAAAGCCCGCGGCGCTAAGATTTACGC
>JAESRJ010000087.1 GCA_016764715.1 Kordiimonadaceae bacterium
AAAAAGGGAATAGCCCGTTCATGAAAGCCTGCACGACTGAAAACAACAGCGACAGTATCAGCTGTTTGCGGATCGTTTATCGGCAACTCCGCAGCCCTATCGGCGGATATGCGCGCTTCGTCCTGCCGACTTAAAACTGAAAGGGCTTGAGCAGAAGCAGCCCAATAGACAGCGTTCTTTTCGTCAAGTCCTGCGGCACGGGCAAACAGTTCGGCGGCTTTGACAATGTTTTTATGATCGAAAGCAATTAAACCAAGCGCATGATAGGGCCGGGGATCGTGGTGGTTGGCGTGAATCATATCGATACAGTCGCCGTGCGCGCCCAAATAATCTTTTCGGGCGATTTTCTTAAGTGTCTCAATCAAAGGCTGGCTCGCTTGTCGAATGGTGCTGAATTAGGCCAAAAGTAGGGCTTTTATGGTCTTTTGTGGCATATCGTAGGCTTTAGTGCGACATGTTTGCAATAGCCTTGGCAAAAGATACAATTTACAACCCTGTACTTTCCGAAAGTTGCTGGAACTTAGAATTGTGGTGACGCAGGATGTCTCCGGGAGAGGCATTTTGGAAATGCATAACCTTGGATGACGGGCCAAGAGACTTGGTACCCGACCACAATAGCAGTGGTTAATAGCCCCAAGAGGCTAACCTGCATGCTTAGGAAGAAAATCATGATACAGAATCCACGGTATAAAAACGCCTTACGGGCGTCCGCTAGTGCAGTTGTTCTATGTATGTTGTCCGCAAACGGGGCAGCGTATGCGCAAGACGCAGCTGACAGTGATGAAGAGTTTGCACTTGAAGAAATTATTGTTACTGCAACGCGCAGAGCTGGGTCCATTCAGGATGTGCCGATTAACATCGCTGCCACCACTGGCACCCAGTTGAGAGAGCAGGGATTTTCTGAGATCTCTGATGTACTAGCCTTYGTGCCTGGGATTAACGTTGTCGATCGTGGCGGTCGGAACGGGAACCGTTTGATTGTTCGTGGTATTAATGCAGATTCGCTTGGTCAGGGCGGCGCCAGCGGTTCAGGAGGCACCGTTGCTACATACCTAGGTGAAGTGCCGATTTATATTGACCTTAAGCTCAATGACCTTGAGCGCGTGGAAACACTGCTTGGTCCGCAGGGCACCTTGTACGGTGCGGGTACACTTGGCGGCGCTATTCGTTATATCCCAAATAAGCCGAATTTTGATGGAGCAATGTTCGAAGCGCGTGGCGATTTGTCAGCTACCAAAGAAGGTAACGGCTTTAACCACGAAATAGGCATGACGATTAACGTGCCGGTCACTGATAATTTTGCGCTCCGTGGTTCTGTTGATTACACTAATGATCGTGGTTTTATTGATTATCCTTTTGTTGTTCGCCAAATCGGTGTTTCTGAGCCGGATCCGGATTTCAGCGATGACGCCGAACGGTCAGYAAACTTTAGTCCTGTCGAAAATGCTAACGGTGAAGAAAGTTTTTCAGGCCGTATTGCAGCCCGTTGGCAGCCGATTGATGAGATTGATGCTACGCTGACCTACTATTTCCAGAACCGCGACAACGAAGGCCGCACAACAAGTGGTGCGCGTGGCCCTGTGCCTGCTGGCCGGTTCGAATCACCTAGCCGTGTGCTGGAGCCAAACGAAACTAAAGACTCGTTGATTGCGTTCGAACTGACAGCTGATCTTGGTTTTGCGGAACTTACGTCTGCAACCGGTTTCGGAAAATATACTGAGAATGGCCAGCGGGATCAGACAGATCTTTTGATCAGCCTTGAGTATTCTTATGAGTTGTTCCCTACCTTCACCGCTTTCACGCGTGAAGACGAGAAAAACACATTCTTTAACCAAGAAGTCCGTTTGGTTTCAACCAATGACAGTGACCTGAACTGGATCATAGGTGCTTTTTATAACAAATTCAGCACCATCGGTGCGTCAGCCGAATTCACTCCAGGGTACGCTGCGTTTGCTGGTTTTGATCGACCAGACGATTTAGAATTTTTCTCTACTAGTAATAGCGAGCTTGTCGAGAAGGCAGTCTTCGGAGAGATTGGCTACCAGATTAATGACAAATGGCAGGTCACAGTTGGCGGTCGTTATTTCAAATATGAATTGCAGGCTGCATCGTCGGTCGATTTTCCGTTGTTTGACCCGGATTTTGTAATCCCGGAATTTAATAGTCTTTCTGACCGGGAGTTCGACCCAGAACTAGGGCAACGTGACAGCGGCACTTTGTTCAAGTTCAATACATCGTACCGGGCATCTGATGATGTTCTTATCTACGCAACCGTAAGCCAGGGTTACCGAATTGGTAATTCAAACGGTATTGGCCAGTGCGATGCATTTGATCCTGACGGCACTCAGGGCGCTTGTGCGCTTGAGCCTGGGCAGGTGTTTAACGTGAATGGCGATACAGCTATTTTTGACGAACGGCAGTTTGGCCCCGACAAAACAACGAACTACGAATTGGGAGCTAAAACAACATGGCTMGACGGTTCTCTAACTCTTAACGCTGCCTTGTTCTATGTTAGCTGGTCAGATCCGCAGCTTTCTTCTGCTACTGTGAACGCTAGTATTCCTATTACAATTAATGCTACGGGTGCTTCATCCAAAGGTATTGAAGCCAGTGCTAATTGGCAGGTAACGGAGCGGTTCAGGATCCGTAGCTCGTTTAGTTATACAGTAAGTGAACTTACCGCTGATGTACCACAGCTTGTCCGCACGATCTTACCGGGCGGTGGCTTTGGTTCCAATTTTGAAGATGGTCTTGACGGTGACCGCTTACCTGGCTCACCTGAAACCCAGTTCTCATTCTTCGCTACCTATGTAAATCCGATTAGCGAAGGAAGCGACCTRCGGTTCAACCTCGGCTTTACCTATCAGGGCGATGTGTTGTCCCGTACAGGTGCACGCGGCAGTAGCTTGACACTGGACAGCTACAGTGTAGCGGATGCRTCTATTGTCTATGACACAGAGGATTGGTCAGCAACTTTCTATATTGATAACCTGCTCAATGAATACGGCGAAACCGGCGTGCAAAGTACTGCGCTTAGCAATCAGACTATTTCTGGCGCAAGCGTACGGTCTTTCCAAACAACGATTTTGACACCGCGTTCAATCGGCGTGCGGTTTAACTTCCGCTTTGAATAGACTTGAGCTTACAACCGTCTGAAAAATAGTGCGGTTTTGTTAGTGATGATGGAAAGGGGCCTTTGTGGCCCCTTTTTTATGCCCGGTGTTTGTACCACGGAGCTATTGAATAAACTGAAGACGAGCAACCTTCGGGATTTCCCTTATTTTACATTATCTTAAATCCGGTGTGCCATGGTGGCTTGTGCGTGTAACAGGCTCATGCCTAACAGCGCGCAGACATCTGGACGCAGTAGGCAACCCCTTTTGGGAATAAGGCGGGAGGCTGTGCCCTAACAAAACGGTTAAAGCACGGTGCAGCACAAGCAATGTATAAAGCTGTTTCAATATTGGCAATCGAAGGCGGTTCGTGGGTCATTGCCTGATGCTGCGTCGTTTTCCAACACGACCTTAACGGCATTTGGCGGCGGCAGTATCCGGCTAAAATATCGCGATAACACCATTTATATTGATCATCTGGGGGCGAGCAATGTTGCCGCCCTCACGCGGGATATGATTGGTCGGCCATTTCGAGAACTCTATCCACAAGCACTCGCGGATTTGCACCTTAACTTGATCGCACCGTGTTTTTCTCACGGCATTGGGATGGTGCGTCTATCGAGAGTTTGGTTCGGACACAGACACAAAGATATGGAATTTATGTTGTTGCCAGTAGCGGAGGCCGGCGACAAAAAAGTTCAGCTAGTGGGGCTGTGTGCCGCTTTTAAGCCGCCGGCAATTACCGATTATATCACTGTTGGGTCCCCGGTGTGCGAGCGGGTGATATGGCAAAAATATTTCGCCAACGGCAAAGAAGTGAGCCTTGATGAATTAGATCACCATTCCTGGGCAGTTTTGGACACCATGGGCACGCAAGTTTTGGTAGATGGTCAACTGGTAGGGCACGACCGGGTGGCGATCGCTGGGGCTGCAGGAATGGTTGCGACATCAATCGCAAGGCCAAAAGTGCTGGCGGTTGCTCAACCCGCCGATTTCGGGCGGATACTGACACGGCTCGGCGCTCGCTACACGTTGCTAATGGTCGAGACACTTGACGAAGCTAGGGCAATTTTAAGAGATGACCGGATCGATGTGTTGATGCTCGCCGAGGACACGGGGGGAGCCAGTTCGCATCAGTTTGTAACAGAAGTAAGTGAAATAAGTGAGTTTACGGCCTGCGTCCATATGGTGGACCGCACCCAATCGGCATGCGATGAACGCAAGGTGGTTGATGGGAAATTTACGCAGCAGTTGGTACGCCCTGTTGGAGAGTTTACCCTTCGCCGTGTGCTTGATGAAGCCAGCGACTTCGTTATTCATCGGCAACAGTCCCTTCTGAATGAGGAAGAYTGAGYGRCKWGTATCGTAGGCCMAAAAAAAACGGGACCCGAAGGTCCCGTTTCTAMCAAGTTATTTCTAACTATTTTTAGAATGCAGCGCGGAAGCTGAACGTGAAGTTCCGGCCAAGCTGCTCAGCAAACRAGAAGCTACCATAAGCAAGTTCTGTAATTGTTGGCTGACGATCGAACAAGTTGTTGATCGTTGTTGACAGGGTAACTGTATCAGTCACCTGATAAGACAGAGTTAGATTGTGAATGTACTTGTCATTCAGTGAATCGATCTGATTACCTTCAGCGTCTAGGAATGTGAGGGTATCACGATCACGTGTATCGAGATCCAAACGTCCTGTATAACCCATACGCCAGAAAGCGCGGAATTTGTCGTTGTTATAGACAAAATCTACGTTACCAGACCATTTAGGGTTGCCGCCAGCACCAACAGTATTGTCGATCGGCACACCAGGAACAACCTGGAAGATGCTTGTGATACGACGGAAACCACCAACACGTACGGAGAAATCACCCCATTCGCCGTTGCTCCAGTCGCTTGAAATCAAGCCAAGTGCATCAGCAATATCAAAGTCGTAGCGTGCGTTAAACTGCACAGCTTCGAACGATGAGTTAGAAGCATTTTGGAAGCTTCTAGAGAATGCAACAATCTGGCCAGATGCGTCACGAGTGTGAGCATCACAGATGTCTTCTGGGAAGTTCGGGCTGTCGAAACAAGCTTCGATCGCCTGAAGCTGGTTAATGTTAGAAATCCGGTCTGTAATCTCAATGTTGAGGTAATCAACAGAAAGACGGAAACCTGGGATATACTCATCAGGCTGAATTACGAAGCCAACTGAGTAAGCACTACCAGTTTCGTTGCGCAGGTTCGTATTACCAGAACTTACGCCAGCGATTGAAAGGTTGTTCGAGTTGTTAATGTGGTTGTCAGGATCTGTAATACCAACAGCAGCACAGTTACGACGGCGAGTACTATTAGGATCGTCGCCTTCTGAGCTCAAGTTAATACGCTGATCACTACACGGATCGGCAAGGAAGCCGCGTACCGCGAATGTAGGATCARACAGTTCCTGRATACCAGGCGCACGGATTGATTTGGTATAGTTACCGCGAAGGGTAAGCATATCAAACATAGTGATCGTGCCACCAAGTGTGTAGGTGTAATCAACGCCAGCGATGGAGTTATCAACATACCGTACTTTCGGGTTGAAAGTAACTTCGTTGATGAACGGAACATCACCGTCTTTCAAGATCGGTACGAATAGCTCCATACCAAYTTCGTCAGTKYTGAATGWACCAGAAGAAGSAAGAGTTGGGCTGTTTTGGCCAAGCTSAAGCTGGTTCAGTCCGTCTGGAGAGAAGACACCAGTTTCTTTACGGTTCAAGTATGAAACCGCGAAGGATACYGCRCCGCCAGGAAGTTCGAAGATGTCACCACCAAGGTTAGCCTGGTAGATGCGCTGCTGAGTGTTAGAGCTTGTGATCTCAAGAAGAGATACAAAATCACCAGCTTCAGGCAGGAAGCGATTGCCGAACAAGTTCAAAGGTACACAACCATCCAAGAATGGACGTGCATCGATGCGTAGRTTTGCACCGCCTGGGAACGTTACGTCKKSWRSRTCGWKMCCGAGTGCGCGCTGAAGAGTAGCGTTACAAACGATATCGCCAACTTGGGCACGTTGTTCAACAAGCGAGTCGGCAACAGTTACCAAACGACCGGCACGAATAACGAACTCGCCGTCAAGGCCAGCTGCAGCACCGTTGTCGATGTCTTCCTGAGTTACACGAACGGCATCAAGAGCATTGAAGAGGCGCTCTGTGATAACTGTTGTATCGCGTGTTTCAAGATCAGACTGACCGAAGTTTGCAGAAACTTCCCAATAGAAGTTGCGATCCGCAAATTCAAACTCACCTTTAAGGCCACCAACGACGCGCCAAGTAAAGGTTTCGTTCGAGTTTTCACCACTGTTCACGATTGGACCAAGGAAACGACCAGTGAAGAACCTGTCGTCTGAAGTAAAGCCAAGATCGTTAACAAGAACGCCGCGAGCCTGGTTTGTCAGGAACGGATTATCGATAGTGAAACCAACTGAATCCTGGTCACCACCAAAGAAACCGTTCAAGAGGTCATCCTGCTGAAGGCCTTCAGTAGCTTCCGCATTCTGGAACTGGAATTCGAAGAAAGCAGTTACGCTGTCGTTGATATCATAGTGACCAAGGCCACCGAAGTTGATCCGCTCAGCAGGTGTAAGGATCTGACGAACGTTATCGAACAGATCAGAACCGCTACCGCCGTTTGCAAAAAAGATGTTGCCACTAGTTAGGGCTTCACCAACGGCAAACGGGATAATATTGCCAGCTTCGTCAAATTCGTAGAAAGTATCTGGCGTGTTTGGATCGTTATCTTCGTCAAAACCACCAAGGCCAAGAACGGCTGGGGCAAAGAGTGAGATAGACTGTACAGAACCGAAGTCCGATACGGCCTGTGTGATGAAACCACGACCTGTGCGATCACCGTTAAAAACGCGTGTTTCGCCAGCACCTGAGCGGCTAGTAAACGGGTTGTTCTGCGTGAAGAACGGACGGTCACCAGTAAGAAGCTGATCTTGTGAGTTATACTCAAAAGAAATCGCTACGTTACCGCGGCCTTCAGCAAAGTTACCACCAAACACTGTTTGGATCTGGTAGCTGTCGCCGTCGCCTTTATCAGTAACACCGTAGCGACCAGAAACCTCAAAGCCTTCGAAGTCGTCTCTAAGAATTACGTTAATAACACCCGCAATACCGTCAGAACCGTACGTAGGAGCACCGCCAATA
>JAESRJ010000278.1 GCA_016764715.1 Kordiimonadaceae bacterium
CCTCCCCGCCATTCCCACTGACGGCAGTGGAATATGGCTAGCGCCCGCGATTGTTCTTGATGCCTCTGACGGCAAGCTTGTGCATTTGGACGGTGTCAATCTGTCCCGCGCCTGGGCGCTGGAAGGCATTGCATCCGCCCTGCCAAAATCAGATGCACGGCGAGGCTCCCTGTTGGCCGCTGCTGAAATACATAAAAAACTCGGCATAAAAAGCGTGAGCGCCGAGCATTATGAGGGTAGCCACTGGCTCGCCAGCTTCGCCACCTATTTATTGACTAAGCGTGGGATCAAGTGAACAAACGGTGGGTCGCGGAAATCAACGCCGTCACCACTTGAGGCTGTGGTCATTGGGTTAGGGTACAATTTCGCGCGGGACGGCGACAGCAGCACTGGCGATTGCAGACGAAAGTCACCGTGCGAATAACGGCTTTTCTATAAGGACAGATTGTTGATTATATTATCCTGACAAAAAGACACTCTTGACATTTTAAGACTTAGGTACAAAAATGGACTTGAGTACAATAATGAACAACACCTGCACTGATAGTCCAAATGGCCGCCAGTCAGCAGGGCGAACGTGAGGAAAAACGCAATGACGACAAATAATAACGAATTAGTAAAGGCCGTGACGGCTAAAAAACCAATTCCAAGAAAACCGTATGCAAAAGCAGCCCTAACACTTGCTATCGCGGCCCTGCTGTCTTCCGCTGCTACTGCAGCACCTAGCTGCCCGGCAAAGAATGCGCACTATACGATTTCAATGGCCTCTCCGACCACAGCCCACATCAAACTGGACTATACGCTGGTGTCGGATAGGATCGATATATCTTACAAAAAAGCAAAAGACGGCACAGCAAATGCTAGTTTTATAAAGAATGCCCGCATCACCAGCCCAAATGGTAAGGCTGATATGGAACTTATTGGCCCTGGCACATGGGGAACTTCGCCGGCCAAGATTGGGGACAGGGCCACAATCGATTATGATTTAGTGCTTGATCACGCCAACCACGCATGGAACCATGGCCGTGAAGAAGTTGGATTCGCGCTAGATAACAACAGTGCTTATCTAGTCTCCCGCATTAACATAATGGCGGAATACACCTTAAAGGACTGCGGCGTCGACATCACTTTTGACACCAAACAATCCGCCGCACCGTGGGAAAAAATAGCCGATAATCGCTACCATGCCAAAAATCTTTCCGCCTTCCTCAACAACGGCTTTGCCTTTGGTGATAAGGTGGGCACCTTCAAAGTTAAATCCCCAGCAGGTAATATCGTTTTTGTTCACGACMAAGCMAGCACGGCGCTAGCAAGACAAGCTTCGGACGAAACGGGRAAAATGCTMGAACATTTGATCRAKCTGTTCGGCGGTTTYTCAGCYAGTAATTACCATATTTTCCTTTACGAAAATGACCACCCTGAAGGCGGCGCCTTCGATGATAGTTTTGCCATGTTGCACCCATTCCCTGCCAAACCCGTTGATGCATTCATATGGCGACAGGGTTTCGTCCACGAGATCATTCACTCTTGGCTTGGCCACAGCGTAAGGCCTGCCGCCGGGTCGGACATCGAATGGTTCAAGGAAGGCTTCACCGATTATCTGGCGATCAAAACACTGTGGCGTATGGGGTACCTGAACAACGCAGACCTTGCGGAGAAACTGCAAAATCTGATGCGCCGCCATACAATGGGTGTGTTCATGTCACAAGGTAAGGTCCGCATGACCGAGGCCGGAGCCAACAAATCCCAAAACCTGATGATTGTGTACGGTACCGGGGCAACACTAGCAATGATGCTAGACGTGGAGATGTCAGCCAAACAAGGCGCCGGGAAATTTGAAGAAATGCTTGCTGACCTTTATGCGAATTCGAGCAAACGCTATACCGCTGAGCGCCTGATCAAAGCGCTCGACAAATCCAGCGAAGGCGCTGCCAGCCGGTTAATCAAGCAGTTCGATGTTGGCTTAATGCCAAGCGCTTTTGCCGGTATGCTGGAGCCATACGGCGTAGATGTGGCGTATATGATCCCGGATATGTTCTATCTTGACCTGCATATAGACGGTAAAAAAGCTGGCAAGGTCCCCGCTTTTCTGACTAAAGGTAACTAACGATTTGGGCGTGAGCAGCCATCAGCTGCCTGCGCCCAACTCGATATTGATCTAAAGCAACAAAGAATAGGCTTTTATATGGCTCCGCGCCCGCTCGGAAGACGCCCGCGTAAAACACGGGAAGAGATTTATCAGGCTGCCATTGAGCTTTTCATGGAGCGCGGTGCGCACAGTGTCACCATGCAAGATATTGCTGATCACGCCGAAACTGCACGCTCTACGGTCTTCAACCACTACCCCAGCAAAAACCATCTGTACGAAGCTTTTTTCAAACGGTTTGCGAACGCGGTTTTGCAAGCGGCCAAAGCCACGAACATTTCAGGGTTCCGCGCCACTATGTATGTATATTTTGAGACGATGGCTATTGAAGCAGAACGCTATAAAGCAATTTTGCGCGATATCGTTGGCCTGACACTCGGCGGGGGTTCGCTCAGAGAAACCGATTTGGAAATCGATACGCAGATGATTGATTTCATATCTGGCCTTGTGCAAAGTGGGATCGAGAGCGGCGAGATCGGCGCTGATCTTGATGTGATGGAAACTTCGGGCCTTTTGCTTGGCCATATCACCATCACTAATCACGACTGGGTTAACCAAGGCCAAACCACAGACCTCGGCGACGATCATAAAGCGCGCTTCGAGCTGCTATTCCGCGGGCTAAAACCCTAACCAGCCGCACACCTCCTGGTGATACTTGTGCTAGAGTACCCCACGGAATGAGTTCATTTATGGTCGTACCCTATAAGCTGCAGCTATTCGTATTTCAGCGTATACACCGGCCGTGTTGTGGCGACTTTCCAAATGTGCCAAAAAATAGTCAAACCTGCGACCAATAATACCGCCAAACTACCGCCAAAAAAATGCGAAAGCCCTAGGTCAATTCTGAAAGAGAAGTCGGTTAGATAGGCCTGCGAAACCCAATAGCCCACTGGGTATGCAATCAGATTAGCGAGCAGAAACACCTTTAAAAACGGGACCGAAAGCGCGCCGACAATGGTCCACACATTGGCGCCGTGCACTTTACGTAACGCAATTTCTTTGGTGCGCTGCAAGGCCGACAGGGACGCTACCGCGTAAAGGCCGAGGCAAGCGATAAAAATCGAAACAAGCGAGAAAGCCAACATCATTTCTGTGCGCACTTGGTCGCCTGCATATTGGCCGCGAACCTGATCCTGCAAGACCTGATAATTCATCGCCAGATCTGGAACCAGCTTATTCCAGGCTCCATTAATATCAGCCAGTGCCTCTGTCATATCAGCGTTCTGCTGCAATGAAATCGTAATATGCTTGAACCCGCTTGGTGCATTCATATAAATGCCTTGCCGCACGTCATCGCGAAGCGTAAGGAAATTAGCGTCTTTAACCACGCCAATGATGCGAAATGCTGCTGACCCGCCGGTTCGAACTAATTCGCCCACCGCAGCCTTGTTGTTTTCAAAGCCAAACCTTTTTACCGCACTTTCATTCAGAATAACCGAATGCACTGCGCTTTCACCGTTCTCATCGCTATATTTGTCCAGACGATACTCTTCAGAAAACGCACGCCCCTCCAGCATTGTCATGCCGTAAGTATCAAAAAAACTAGTGTCCACATAATTAAAGAACAGTGATACCCAGCCGTTCCCCGGAGCGGTCTCAGCTTTTACGCCGGACCAGCTTCCGCTGTAGCTAACCGGTACTCTGCTGGCAAAAGTGACATGCTCGATGCTGGGCAATTGCTTCAGTTCTGTGATCAGCTGCTTGCTGAGAGGCAGCAAATTCGGCCTATTCATATAAGGCAGGATTATCCTCTTCTCCATCGCATAACCTAAATCACGGTTCGCCATAAACTCCTGCTGCGCATAAATAACGCTCGTCGCAATACACAGCCCTATCGAGATCGCAAACTGTGAAGCCACCAAAACGTTTCGCAAGCGGTGCGCTGCGCCCGTGCCTGACGCTTGATGCGCTTTCAAAATTTCGGCGGGACGTAGGGACGCAGCCACAWACGAGGCATACAAACCGCTAAGCGCAGTGGTAAATGCAAGAAACGCAATCAACATCGGTAAATTACCAAGGCTAAACAAGAACTGCAGCGTAAGGGAAAGCCCTAAGGTTTCATTGAACCAAGGTAATAAAACCTCAACCAGACTAAGCCCTAAAACAAAAGCAAAACCCACCAGCATGATAACTTCCGCATACAGCTGAAAAACCAACTGTCTGCGGTTAGCCCCGGCCACTTTCCTAAGCGCAATTTCCCGATTTCTGCGGATTGATAGCGCTGTTGATAGATTTACAAAGTTCATGCAGGCGACAAACAAAATTAAAACGGCGCTGCCCGTGAGGCCGTATAGCAATATTCTATCACCAGCCTTTTTAACCCCAAAACCACCGATCAAACCCGTCGTGAGATGAACTTCTCTAAGGTTCACGAGTAAAGGCGTTTGGTGATCCGTTGGTTTGAAATCTCTGTTCGCTCCAGCGACTCGATTGAAAAAATCTGGGAGGCCCTTCCTAATATTTTCTACATCAGACCCCTTTTTCAAAGAGACATAAGTAAAGACATTGTTGGAAAACCAATTGGTCTTGAAAGTGGGGCCAAAACCGTCACTGGACTGTACGAGTTTCMCCAGAAAATCAATCTCAAAGTGGGTATTTGCGGGCAGGTCTTTAAAAACACCTACCACTTTGTAGGTGCGCTGTTCGTTTATGTTAACAGTCTGGCCTAAAGGGTCAGCATCACCAAAATACTTGCGGGCCATACTCTCCGAAAACAGGATTGAATTATTGTCGTAGAGCGCCGCAGCACGGTCCCCTGAAATAAGAGGGAAATCGAACAACTGCAGAAAAGTGTCATCAACAAATGCTATGGCTTCAATGAATTTCTTTTCGCCCGCTCTGACAGAATACGATTGCGCCCGCAGCCGTGCGGCTTCCTCTATTTCAGAAAAATTATCGAGTAAGCTTTGACGCAGCACGTAAGGTGTTGACGCTGCAACAATTGTTGATCTTCCCTCARRATGRASCAAATGCTGATAGTTATAAATATTCTCGGCATTCGGYACCCAGTTTTCAAACGAGCGTTCAAACTGGACAAACAGCATGATCAACATGCAGGCAGCAAACCCCACCGCCAAGCCTGTAATATTGATAACCGAGAAGAGAATATTCTTCCTCAGTATCCGCCACGCCATGTGCATATAATGAATGATTAGCAAGCGAACCCCCTAGTGCTGAACGGCATTATCCAATACGCCGATAGTTTAGCTAGTGTACCGCAACTGCCGTGCCAATAAAATAAGTTGTTATAAACCAATGCGTTAGATCAATCACCAGAAGCTGCGTTATTCAATCGTTCAAAACCGAA
The DNA here is from genome assembly GCA_016764715.1 of Kordiimonadaceae bacterium. GTDB lineage: Bacteria > Pseudomonadota > Alphaproteobacteria > Sphingomonadales > Kordiimonadaceae > Kordiimonas. The sequence continues at coordinate 5,454 of JAESRJ010000278.1, forward strand.
CATCCACACTGTTCAAATTCGGACACTATACTGATACCAATGTGGCCACCAAATATACCGAAAAGATTTGCACTAACGCCATCAGCACATTACCTATCCAATGATAGGGATTAAATATACGGCGCTACGGGGGATCAATATGAGTGAAGATATCAAAACATCCTTGTACCAGAAAATGGTACGGGAAAATTTCGGCGATTTCATTTCGACCAAGCACGGTGTCCTCTACACTGTGCGGCGCGGTTTATTTCAGCCTTGGCGCGTTTATAAAGAATTTGTAATTGATCAAGACCCGCGGGTATCAAATCCGTTAAAATTAATTCTGGTGCTTGCGTCGATTTTTGTTTTACTGGCCTTCATTACACCCACCAGTGATTTTTTCTCAGCAATGTATACAGAACAGATGGCTGAAAATAGGAGCCAAATAGATACTGAAGCTGCAGACTATAAAGCCGGCCACAAAATTGGCGTCTTTTTTGGGGAAGTCCTAAAAGGCCCTTTTCTTACAATCAGCGATGAATATCCGTTTCTGTTGATCATGTTCTTTGTGCCCATGCTTGCTTTAGGCATGAAGTGGGCCTCACCAGGCAAAAATCGTTTCTCCGAYATGATGATTTTAGCCGGGTATATTTACGTTTCGATAAGCGTTATTTTCACGCCCCTACAATACATAGCATTGTGGATTCTGGGGCCAGGGTTGGCCTTTGCTGGCGTAATGAACTGGATTGGCTTGATTCAACTTCTAGCCTACGGCTATTTCTCCTACTCCGTGCTAAGGAACATCCACGGCCTTAAAACTTTTAATAGTTTAATTCGGGCCTGTTTATCCGTTGTTCTCATGCATTTAAACCTCATAGTATCAGTCATGCTGATCTTATTTGGTGTCGGATTTTACGGCGTCCAGACAGGCCAAATTAGCTTCGGTTGACACAGGGACAATTCAAAGTATCGCCCACGAAGATAAAAAAGTTATTTTCGTCCGGGCTTCTGAGGTGCGGTCAGGCAATCTGATAAGCCACTGAAAGAACCGCGTTACCGTCTCCCGAACAGCTTTTCAATGTCAGCCAACTTCAGCTCCACATAAGTCGGGCGGCCGTGGTTACATTGGCCAGAATGCGGCGTGGCCTCCATTTCGCGCAGAATCGCATTCATTTCGTCCACCGTTAGGCGGCGACCTGCGCGCACACTACCGTGACACGCCATGGTGCCGGCGACATCTTCCAGTTTTTCCTTCAGCGATAAGGCCTCATCCAACTCAGTTAGCTCATCAGCCAAATCGCGCACAAGGCCCTTCACATCAAGCTTGCCTAGCATCGCAGGCACTTCGCGCACGATGACCGCGCCTTCACCAAAAGCCTCCAAAATCAAACCCATTTCAGCCAGCTCGTCCACGCGCTTTAATAATCGCTCCATAGGGGCGTCTTCAAGCTCCACCACCTCGGGCAATAACAGCGATTGCCGGGCAACGCCAGTTTCCGCGATCTGCTTTTTCATGCGTTCATATACCAGCCGTTCATGCGCTGCGTGCTGGTCAACAATCACAATGCCGTCTGCAGTTTGGCTGACGATATAAGTCGAGTGCACTTGCCCTCGCGCAGTTCCCAGCGGGAAGTTTTCGTCTGCAGGCACGGCGGTCGCGCCTCCATAACTTACCTGTGCCTCGTCGATGCGGCGGGCGCTTGGTGCACTAATATCACCGCGGGCGTCGAAGCCCATCTGAGCGCTCTCACCAAAAGCTGATCCAGGAGCTGGGCCGTATACTGGATTAGGGGCATAGATTTGGTCCGCAACAGCCCTGAAGCCTGGCGGCAAGGCTGGTCGCTCG
>JAESRJ010000088.1 GCA_016764715.1 Kordiimonadaceae bacterium
CTGCATAGCCCCTTGTAGGGTGGATTACGCGCAAAAGGCGCTAATCCACCCTACAGTTTTATTCTTTATTTCGTCTCAATAGCTTCATATTGCCTGTTCAAACCGTCTTGCCGCTTCTGGATATTTTCGGGCCATTGGCTTTTTATGTAAGAAAGTACGGCCACTATCTCTTCGTCTGTTAATGTATCCTCGTAAGCGGGCATATCGCTTTCATAGTCAGGGCCGGCAAATTTCTGCACACCGTATTTGGTCATATCAAACAACATTTGGTCAGGGTGATGCCAGGTGTGGCCGCTCTCGTCGTGGGGCGGAGCCGGGAGTAGACCTTCAGGACTTCTAATTCTCCAATCCCCCTGCCCTTCAAGATTTGCCCCGTGGCAAGACGCGCAGTCCTGAATGTATATGACCTTGCCCTGCGCAACCAGTTCGGAATTGTCCGGCTGCAATTTGATGCCGCCAATAACTGGTGTCTCGCTAGAACATGCGGCCAGTAAAAAACTGCCCATAAGGAACATGGAAATTGTACGCATATATTTCATATTAATTTCCTAAGTTAAGATTAGCAGACAAGCTATGCCGCGCTCTATAAATTCGCGTCTCGACAGCTTTCGGGCTTATGCCCAAAACTTCCGCCGCTTGTTTATGGCTCATGTCTTCCAACGTACACAGAATGAGCGGCGCCTTCAGATTTTCCGGTAATTGGGCAATTTTTGCAACCAAACTATCAAGCTTTCGCTTGGCATCAAAGGCTGCGTCGGGATCTGGCGCTTCTGCCGCAGGCTCAACCGGTTCGCCGCTGCCAACTGCTCGCGCGACGCCGGGGCTAGTCCCTACAGATGTTTCGCTCCAGGCAGTGTCTCTGTGATGCTGCCGTAAGCCCTTTTTTCGCCAATCTAAAGCGAGGTTTTCGGCAATTTTGTAAAGGAAAGCCGAGACGTTCCGCACAGGCGCAGCCAATTGGGTGCGTTCCAGTTTGAGGTACATTTCCTGGAGTACATCCTCAGCGATGGATGCATCCCGAAACCAGGCAGCAAGAAAACGACGTAGTTCCGGCCTGAGCACAAGGTATGTCTCAATCAAATCCGATTTCTGCTTGTCGTACAAGGCCTTGCCCCTGGGTGAGATTCTGACGGAAGGCTACTCGAAAGGCGGAATGCGTACAACAAGTATTCGGTACCGGTTACGCTAAATGACTACACCGAGCCAGCGGTTGTGCTCGATCCTGATAATTCTGCTCTAAATATAGGGCACCGGGTACTATTTTCGCCCATCTGCCCGGCTGGTTTTAATCTGCTTACGCATCGGGTGGGCTTGTTTTATGAGGAGCGATCAAGCGTGGTCCCTCAGGAAGGCGAGGGCAGAGCGAAAAGTTCTCGACTGGTCATTGCCGCTTTTTGCTATAATGAGTTTCCAACCTGTAAAAATTGTCAGCAATGCCTCTGCGAAGGCTTGGATGTCAGTTCTTATTTTGCTGTCCAAGCTTTGCTGTAGTTCCACCGTATCAATGACGAAGGTCGCAAAWATAAAGGCAGCTGCTGTGTTGGGGCAGAGGGTCACCGTTCCTTTTGTGGTGGTCATCAGGAATATATTGTCCGGCGCGCAGGGTCTCCCGCCGTCATCCGCTGTGACGTCGGTATCCTCTACGGTTGTGTCTTCGAAGCCTAGTAATGCATCTATCGTTTCTTGGCTTAACACTGGACGCGCGGATGTATCTGCGGAGGTCATTTCTTCAAACAAAGTATCAAAAGTATCGCCGAAGATTTCGTCCAGTATCTCAGGGGGCGTGGGGTCCCCTGTTTGCAACGACGAGAACAGATGGTCATAGGCGCGCTCGAATAAAGCATCCCTGCCTGAGACATCGAGCAGGCGTTTTTGGGCTGTGGCGGTTGCCGGATCCAGTTCGCGCAGGAGCCTGCCAAGTGACACGAGGATGTCAGGGACCGATAGCGTGAACGGGACAACGTTCCCCGAGGCTAATTTGTCGACGGTACTGATGAGATCAGCAAAAGATTTTGCAGCCAGCGTTACAGGGCAAAGTTCGGTCGTATCTGAAGGCGCTGAGGCGCAGAAAACTTCATGGCCACCAAATAGGCTTGTCGGGCTATAGCTTGGAAGCATATGGCTCAATGTGAAACTCCTCATTAAACATACGAACCTGCCGGTTCTTACTCATCAGTTTGCAACCGCTGTTGATAGGATTGCACCTGTTCAATGAACCAGAGAATGCGCTCGTCCTCCGCTCCCGTGGTGATTATCGAACTCGCTAGGGCAGCACGTCTCAGCAGTGTCTCACACTCAGCGCTGGTCGCGCTATGGCCTTCATAAAGCATTTCATCGGGCCATAAGTGTGTACATTGCTCAACTTGGTGCAACATGTAGTTCAGCATCAGGCGCCATTGATCTTTGGACTGTAGGAGATTTTGCTGGGTTTTGGTCAGCCATTTCAGGCCCCATCCACCGCCAGTTTYATAGTCAGCAAAGAGCGACGGAAAAACAACACCCACATATAGCTCATGCCGGACATGCCAATAGTCGCCGTCCGTTAAAGGCTCAATATTTTCCACAGTCCAAGCGTGTTTCTCTTCCATGCAAAGGAAAGAAGCAACAAAAGCATTGATGGCGGCTTTTGCCTGTTTTTTCAGACCGCTTGCTTCCGCACTAAGAAACGCATCGTAAAAAGCTGGGTCCACCATGGTCGCCTTTCGAACTTTTGGAAAACCAGAAACTTCCGGCTTATTATGAGCGGTAGGCTAATCTTAAACAGTCTGGCCATCTTGATGCAAGGCGTTTGCCGCGGGCGGGCATGCCGTCAGGGCACTATTGTTTTTGTTGTGCAATCTGGTTAGCGTGGGTGCGTCTTGTTTTCGGTAGGCTCGGGCCAGTGGCCTAAATACAGACCTGTACCGAGTGCCATAAGCGGCTTTTGCACCAGGAGGCTTTCGATGAACCAAAAAAAATCGAAAATTGCTGCCGCTTTATTACTCCTTGCCGCGTGGGCGCCAAACGCCGCGCTAGCAAGCCCCGCAGAGGGTGCAGTTCACAACAAAAATGAAGTCGCATATCATTTCCTTGGCTGTGTAAAGTCTCTGCAAGAACGAGCGCCGGAGGCGTCCCTGGCATGCCTTAATACGGTTGCTGATGACTTAGGGCAGTTCGAGCGCTTTACACGCCGCGATTTCGCGCTGCTTTCTGGCTTTGCATTTGTGAAAGGCGTTCTGTTTTTGGCCGAAGATAACTTCCAACGTGCCGAGAGGGAATGGCTGAAATCAGAGAAGCTTGAAACAGGTGCGGGCTTCGGAAGTTATTATACCAACAAATGGCTGCCGATTACGGGTTTTCCCCCAAGTTGATTGCAGGTATACGGCGCGTTTTCGGGGATGCATCATGCAGTGAAGAAAAAGGAGGTAACAATTAAAAGGTTCAAAATATGTGTTTCTGGCGCCTTGTTGGCGGCGCTTGTGGGGACGGTGCCAGTTCTATCTTGCGGCAACGATAKGAATAGGGCTCAGGGYGAYTTTATCAAGGCATTCACTATCTGCCAGGAAGCGCTGAGGAAACGACAGCCGCGCCCCGCGCAGGTTTGTATCGCGGGTATGGAGGATAGGCTAAGTATTTTCGCCGGCCACCCCGACCAAACGGCGCTGCTCTCCGACTATTGGTATGCTTCTGCTTTGGCCTCGCTTTCTATGCGGCGGCGGACCGAGAGCAAACAGGCTTTCAACAAATCCATTGAGTTTGGGCCGAATGCTAGGGCCGAGAAGGCACTCGCGGATTGGCGTCAGATGATCAAACGTAACCAAAAGGACCTGTTGGCTGAAGCATACCAAGTTGTCACATACCGCATCAACGTGATGCGCAACCCGCGCATAAAGGACCGTGCCTTATCTAAGGCCAAGGCTAACGACATAGCCGAAGAGAAAACGCACGGCACGAAGCCTGCGCATAAGAAGATTTCTGTGCCTGATGTTGAGGCGCGGGACGTGATTTTTGGAGAAGCTGGTATGGTCGCAGAAATTAAGGCCGCGGGTTATGATGAGCTCGACAAAGACATGCTCTTTATGAAAGCGGCAMGTATAGATTTTTCACGCTTTGCAAACCTCTATCAGAGCAAGTTCACAACTAAGATGCTCGCAAAATTAGCCGAGCGCTCGCACCATTATTATGGCCTTGAATGGCGGCAACAAAAAACCTGCTGAGCAAGCTGGTCGGATATTAGATTATTGCGGTGAATAGGATGGCAGGATTTCCGGTGGAGACAAAATCGGWGCAAAAAGGATAATAGRGATGACACTCCAARTTGGTARTTTTTTCAAARYDSKATTACTGTTBCTGACRCTGTTGTRTGCTGSACACGCTGCTGMRGCACAAAGCCCSRACYCSYCTCARGGGRAWRCCGYTCAGCAAAAAMAGRTTGATCCCTTGGCATTCTCCAGGCGGATACAGGATCAAAGTATTCAACTGTGTTTCAATATGGATTTTGGGCTCCAACAACATGACCAGCGAATGGATAAAATGTTGGCTGAGAGCTTAGCTACCAACATGCAGAAGGTGGCACGGGAAGCTGGCAAGCCTGCCAAAACATTCAGTACCCCGGACGGGAAAACCTTCAGCTTCAAGTATGATAAAGCYAAGGCTCTGCGCGACGTAGAAGACCTGCGGGTGGAATTGCAGCGCGCCAAGGGTCAGCAAATAGGTGCCTATAACAGGGCCTGTCATTCGCGGTTCTTCTTGCARGMAAGCGTGGCCARMGCKTGYCAAAAAGCACCMATCAAATACGGCAATATCRTTGTCGAYTATTCCAAATCTCGKCTWTGCCGCGAYCTTACTGCTTATGAAGCAGAGCAAAATACGTACCACCAATTTGTGGAATCGTTTGACCAGATCGAAGGGCTGAGAAACTTTGGTCCCTGGGTCTCGCAAGGCTTTCAAGACAGCCCGCGYCACGAAGGCTATTCGATGTCTGCCAGCACTCGTGTTGGTAATTTTCGCTATAAAGCCCGCATAGTTTCCAAAGTTCGGCGGGACGGGGGCACTGTCGTCGGTAATCTAAACAAGGATCTGTGGGCATCGGCCAAAACTCTTGGTTATGGACAGGGTCATGACAAAGCGTTGCTGCCGGTTTTGGAGTTCAGCTTTGCCGGTGTTTCGCCAAACAAAATTTTCCCTGGTATCTATATGACAACCGTCTCGGTAGTGAATGCGAAGGGCAAGCGCGTAGTGCTTGGCGCTACTTCTGGTTTGCAGAAATATACCGTAGCGATGGACCAGTTGACAGACAACTGGGGCAAGGCGCCCAGTTCGGGGCCTTTCGAAGGGATGACAAAACGCGAAAACTTCGCCCAAGTTTATATGGGCGCTATCGTTGACCGAGCACCAAAAAGTGTTGGCTCTTGGCATTTTCTGATGTCGAATCGGCTTTTGAACGCCATGAAAACCGGGAAACTCTTGATATTTTCGGTGGTTTATTTCGATAAAAAACGAGGCACACAGAATGAGCATAACTTTCTATTCTCGTTAGATGGCTTCGCGCGCAACGTCGACCTCTATAAGCGTTTTTTTAAGGGCCAGCCTGTCCGGCGGGCGCAAATGATAAGTGATGACAAGGAAAGGAAATCGGCAGCAATAGTCGCCAAAGCSAAGGYAGAGCARGATGATCTCGCTAAAGTCCGGCGGTTGATGGCTCGCTATGTTGTCAAGCCGGGTACGTGCGGTACCATGCCGTCGGTCCCGTCGATCAATGCCTCAGATAGTCGGGTAACCAGGGAGATCGATACCGCTGAGTCCTGGCTTGACTGCCTCAGAGAACAGAACCGGTCAGTGTCCACTGTCTGGAATAATTTTATCAAGAAAATCAATCTAGACCAGCTATACCGCCACAATAGTACCAGGCCGATCCTTGATGCCTATGCTTCTGCTTTCGAGGCCAGTTCGCGTGAGATAGTGGCAGAGGCTACTACGCTTGTGCGCAAATTGGAAAACCGGGATAGGAGGATGCAGCGGCGCAACGAGAAGCGCTGGCGTGCGTATTACAAGGCAGAGGCGCGTCAGCGCCGCGATAAATGGAGACAGTTTTCCCGCGATTTACAACGGGCCTTCAATACCAGTATGAATTCCAATTGGGCGTATCGTTCGTCGGGCTTCAATTAATTGAGAAGGCTAGCCGCTGCAGAGGCAGACGAGAACGCTCGGCGTTGGCAAAAAAGCGGGGAAACCTGCTAAGTTACAAAGGGCAGGATACTCGTAGCGGAACACTCGGGGCAGAACACTCGGGGCAGAACACTCGGGGCAGGATACTCGGGGCAGAACACTCGGGGCAGAATATATGGAACAGGACACACCTAGGGGAATAGATATGAAACGCGTTTTGGTTCAATGGCCGCCGCGGCCGCAACAGCATTGGCACTATCAGCTTCGCTAAATGCCTCACCGGCAGTATATTACCAGTATATTGTGTGTGAGGGAGAGACGGCTGGCAAAGGAGCGATTGTAGTTGGCCAAAGTACAATCCTCCTGGCTAAGAACAAAGACAAGATCATGAAAGCCTTCGAGCTGAACTTAGGTGTTCTGTACCCGAAATTTGTTGTGTCAGGGCGCTGTCAGGCCGACGGCCGCACGACAAGAAAAGCCTCAGATAGGGCACGGTACCTGGCTTTGCAAAACTATGCCAAGACCGACGTGAAGGTTTATAGGGTCCCGGAGTTGAGCCGATCGGCTGGCAGACCTTTTGGTATWAACCTCGGAGCAAGAAATTACCGAATTACTGACGGTCAACCTTGGGTCTGGGAGACACGGGAAGTAAAAGGCGGTGACAAGCCATATCCTACCAAGCGCTATGATGTGAAACGGGTGCAAATGCCTGATGGTATATTCCGTAATTTTAGCCTCTTTACCACCGCCGAAACTGAGAACGTCTTCCGTCTGGTCGCCACCCGGACATTGGCCAGTAGTGTGGATCAATCAGCTTTTCCCGAACGTCATTTCGCGGAATTAACGCAGCAATATGGGTATATGAGTAGCGTGGCATGCGAGGAGCACGGTATTGTAGGGTATCACCGTTTTGAAGCAGAAGATCGGACAGCGCGCGCCCACGGATACTTGGAGGGCCGCGACCGCTACAACGTACATTTGGAATTGTCGGCACTGTACGCATCCACGGGCACCAGCATACAATTGGACTACCGCCTTGTAGGCGATACACTGTTGAAATATCTAAAAGAAGGGTCGCAGAAGTTGGATGAGATGCGGGCGCACAAGGAG
>JAESRJ010000279.1 GCA_016764715.1 Kordiimonadaceae bacterium
GGGCGACGATCTGCTAATTGGCGGTAGCGCACAATCATTTATTCCAAGTCTTGGCAACACAGGTAGCCCGAGCACCGATATAGGGAACGATACGCTGTTTGGTGGACCCGGAAATGACACACTGCTGGGCGGCGGCTTCGAGGATATTAACGATAACGGGCGGTTCGATGCCGAGGAACACGCATCATCCCGTGCAGGTAATAACGTTGGTTTTGGCGGCGACGGCGATGATTTAATCCTAGGCGGGTTTGGCGCTGATGTATTCGGTGGCGGCACCGGAAATGACACAATTGAGGCGGGCGGCGGCGCGGATATACTGTATGGCGGCCGCGGGGATACAAATGTTTCTGGGTTGAATGATGTACTTGACGCGGGCGACGGAGACGATATCGTTTTTGCATCTGGTGGTAATGACAGCGTAATCGGTGGCGGCGGTATTGATACTTTGTTTGGCGGTGCTGGTGACGATACGATCGAAGGAGGGGCTGGCGCTGACGAAATATATGGCGGCACCGGCGATGATTTGCTTTCCGGCGGGTCCGGCGCAGATACMTTCGCATTCCGAGCAGGAGGCGGCGACGATGTTATCACGGACTTTGATATCGTGGAGGACACTCTTATTTTGAGAAACACATCTACAGACTTCGGTGATGGTGAAAGTGTCGCAGCCTCAGCTATTGATACGGTTAACGGAGTGTTGATTGATCTGGGAGGAGGCGATAGCGTGCTGCTTGCGGGCCTTACGGTGACAGATTTGGCATCTTTGAATTACGTATTCTAAGCGGTTTTGCTATAGTTTGGCTCAGTCTCCATGCATCAGCGTTGGTAATGGCGGCATTTTATTTGGTCAGGCAGACGGTATAGACGTTGGCAATATCGTGCGGAATGATAACGCGTTCATCGATGCAAATCTTTGGGAGTTTTGCTGCAAGCGCAAAGCGATCCAAGCCTGAACTTTGCGCCTCCGTCCCAGTTTGTTGTGGGTATTCCTTTCTCAAGCGAAGCGGAAGCAGCATCAATCGCAGTTATGAACCAGGCCTCAAACACCTCTGCACACGCGCTTGGCCATATCCAAGGATTGTGGCATYTAGATTCTGCSGGYGCMCCSGGKGAYGGSTTRCCGTCAACMGGTACTCCTGCKRTTRATACYTTYAYYCCRAATTAYCCTGGGCCGYAAAATGCTTCTGAATCAACGCTACATACGATGGCGTCAGGGGCTTGCACGGGTACTGGTCTTACCGACAGTACGTCAGTTGATCGTTTCTATTCTGAGCGGTCAGCATTTAAGTTGGTGTCAAACGCGCGGCCAAACAATGTTACAGAAGCCAGTATTCGTGCTCAGATGTCTAGTGGCTGCGGTGTGAACTTCTAGTTCCAGCCGCAACTGGGTGGGGTGAATACAATTGTAACCGTCCAAAATGCKGCTACGGKTTTTAGTGTTGATAGCATTATTATATAGTGGTCAATCAGCCGTAGGGGTCAGGCGGATGTATGCCGTTTCAACAGTGCGATAGCTAGCCATGTAGTTACAGCAGAGCTGCAGTCGGTGGCTGATAGTAATAATACAAATCCAGTGTTTGCGAAGGTTCAATTGTACCGCATTACAGGGGGTGTGCAGCTGCTCGTTGAAAACATCACTACGTTTGAAGGCCTTGACGGCAATATCTTTGATTTCTAACTACCCATAAGCGGTGATTATGTCCTTGTTGTTCGCCAAATTGAAGACCCGTTATTTGGCCGGGGTGGCAACCCTGATGAATTGGTTTTCTACCGTTTGAACGCCTATATCATTACGAACGGCTAATCGCCAAGTCTGCTTCTGGGCCGTCAAAATAGGCGGTTCTTGAGCTTCGACCCGAGTGCTAGSGASGTCGGGYCGCATTGTCGGCCAAATGTAAATTTGGAGGTTTGGCCACAGTTTTCGAGTCGAGTGCTTGGATTCGAAATTATRTCGCGGATATTCCCATATTGGGACACTATTAATGGGAAAGGCAGGCTATTCTATTGTGCAATTAAACTTTATTTGAAAAGCCAACAAATAGGGGCGCTGGCGTGCCGTTCAAGCGCCTAATAACCAAAATAGAGTGTTGAATTTAGTGAAAGAAAAATCCTCTTTATGGTTAATTTTTAGTTAACTATTTCTGGTTTKATTGATTTCTTAGCGSCATTTTCCTAGCAAGGACWGGAAAAGCGATTTTTCWAATTTWAGGTAATTTTTCTACTAAAGAGAGTGCAATTGTAGGAGGTGTTTTCTTGAGACATATTTATGCCATCACTCAAAAGACTGACAGAAATCAACGATACCGAGGTCAACTTCCAGAGAAAAAAKAAATTTTTACTCTTTATAATCAATYGAATATRCCAATAACGTRGAGACATTGGGCAGGAAATGTCGAGGGCCCAAGGCTACTTTCACGTGTGAAATATCACGCAATCAACAGATGAGTAAAAATTGACATCACTAAACGTTGGCGAGTAGTTCTGTATCGCTTGTTTTGAGTATTAATTCTTAGATTATCTAATTGGGAGCCAATCTAAAATGTTACAGATGAAAAAACTCGGGTACGCGGGGGTATCCTTACTTGCTTTCGCTGGAGCGGCATTTTTGCCAGCCAGCGCAAGTGCACAGAACGCAGCAAGCGATCTGAGCGATGTTGTTGTTATTGATGATAGCAACTCTTTGGTTAAACTAAATGCTGCGATTACGTCTACAACGGACACGGCTGAAGTGAATGCTTTGGTTGCAGCGTTGCAGGCCAATCCTGGCTATCTCGATTCACGSTCAATGGGTCGTGATGRTCGCCGYGAGCATTTTCGTGGTCGTCGCGGAAAAGGCGCYCAACAGCGYCTTAAAAACCGGTTTGTACCGCAGGTMGTTTTCTTACARTTTGATGCGACACGGCCAACATTCACMGTTGGGGGCGTTACGGGTGTCTTCAATTCGCATTTTTATACGCCYAGCGAACGMGATCAGATAACAGCTAACCTTCGTGCCGATTACGCTGGTTACAATTTCGTATTCACTGACCGCGAACCGCGCCRSGGTGAATTCACRACGTTGACATTCGAATGTGGCAGYACGGACGCTGYAGGTAACCCTGTTCCGTGCATCGACTTAGCGGGCGGCGGCATATTGTTTGGTCAGGCCGAAGCGATCGATTCTGGTAACCAGAACCGTAGCGACAATGCGTTCATTCAGGGTAATCTGTTTGAATTCCTGCTCCAGGCACTAGATCGCCCGGATCTGAACTTTGTTGGCCCATCCGTTTTTATTCGCGATATTCCTTTTGCTGACGAAGCGGAAGCAAATTCWATCGCRACTGTAAATCAGGCGTCAAATACTGCTGCACACGAGCTTGGYCATATTCTWGGTCACCGCCATATTGAAGCATCTGGTGCAATTGGTGGTGGTTTGCCGGATACAATCCCGCAAGGCAATCTTGACGCATTCTTCCCTGCATATACTGGTCCAGTAGCTGCCACGGAGTCTATCCTTCATACGATGGCATCTGGCGCAAGCGTTGGGTCAGGCATCGCTGATAGTGCTGGCCGTGACCGTTTCTTCTCAGARCGTTCAGCAACACGTTTGGCYGCAAACCAGCGCCCGAATGTGATWGATGAAGACCGCGTTCGCGGCCGTAAAGGGAACAAAACGAAAGTCCGTTTCCGCAAACAGAAGGATCTGATCAATACTATCCTAGAAGGTATCAACGCTGATACCGGTTTCAAATCCGAGACTGTTTCAATCGAAGGCGATATCTCAGCTGAAGACGAGCGCGATGTATATAGCTTCCGTGCGAAAGCTGGAGAAGTTCTGACCGGTGCTTTAGAATCAGTTTCAGACAATAACAATGATGCTGGCTTCTTTTCGCAGTGCGATCTGTTCTTTGTTGAAGAAAACGGCGATCGCACCTTGATCGATACAAACATCCTGACTTTTGAAGGGTTTGATTGCGATATTCATGACCGCATTCTTCCTTTCGATGGCACGTATGAGTTTGTAGTGACCTCAATTGATCCAGCCTTGTTTGGCGGCGTTAATCCAATGCCATTTGGTAATTATCGTTTGAATATGACAATGATCGAGAATGAGCCTCGTCGTGGTGGCGCTCGTCGTGCTCGCACAAATCGCGGCCATTGATACCCTGACGTAACAGATCCTTATGGTAGTGATTTATTGCTGCCGCATGGATCTGGAGAAATTTGACGCCTCTGGCCATTATGGTCGGGGGCGTTCCTTTTGGGTCCATCTTTCATTGATGCGTTTCGTGGGCTAGCCGTTTTGGTTACCTTTGTTTCTCTGCGGTAGGGATCCAAAACTGTAGAAATACGTATAATTATACGACGGGTTTTGGTAATTGGTGCGTACTAAACTATAGGAAGAAAACATGCGTCGCATAGTAGGTGTAATTTGAAGCGGTTTTTAACCAAAAACGCTGTTATATCAGCCACTAAATTGTACGTGAACCTATTGACACATGGTGCTTTAACTGGGATTAGTTCCGCATGGTAAAAATGCAATCTGACATAGTGCGGGAGCAAAGCGCAGGCTCTCCTAGTTTGGCTATATCCGGCGTGAACGGTAAGGCTACGGCAGAGCCCGGTAGACCCGTGGGTTCCATTTTTAACGCCGGCCTCGATCTTGGACTTTTAGCGCTGGTTTTATGGCTAGTTTATGAGATTGGAACATCGCTGTTTTTTAGCCCTGATGCTGCTAGTAGTTATAGTTCTGTCGCGGTGACTGTGGACGATGCAACAACGTCAGTGGATTTTGCAGTGTTAGCGGACAGTCGCCCCTTTCGCAGCTTGGAAGCTTCTGAATTACAGTCTGCGGATTTACTGCCTCTCACTGAGTTAAACTACAGCCTGCTGGGCGTGCGGTTTAACTCATCTGGGCAGAGCAGCATTTTACTTCAGGTGCCGGGGCAGTTTCAGCAATCCTATGTCGTGGGGGACGATTTGGCGCCGGGCGTACGGTTGTCGGGTATATTCCTGAATTACATCAGAATAAGCAGGTCGGGGCAGTTAGAGCGCCTGTATCTGAAAGGTGTTGATCCAAATGCTGAACAAGCACCGGTTCAGCCCGTAAATCGCCGGGATAAGCCGGCTGAAAAATACCGAACAGACGTAAACGAACAAACTATTGAAGATCTTGTRGAYCGYCTYAATGAGGCGGARATCRAAGACAATCGGTCATCYTCATTTAACGAGTGNAAATTTAGGGAGYAGGCTTWACTCMGKTTGGAGTGRGCCAATAAAATATGTATTTGGTTTCAATTTATACGCATAGGCTGCGCACRGTGGCAGCTATAGYTTTTTCRTTCATTATTGYGATGTCTGTTTTAGCGCCGCCATCTGCTGCTGAAGATCAGATAATTAATTACAGAGATGCTGATATTCGGGCGGTTGTCGATGATATTGCACGAATAACTGGCCGCACCTTCATTTTAGATCCGCGTGTAGCGAATAAAGTAACCATCATTTCGCGTACGCCAATTCCAACAGAACAAGTGTTTGAACTGTTTTTGTCAACACTGCGCGTATACGGCTTTACCGCGGTGCCGATTATCAATGGTGCGTATAAAATTGTGCCGGAAGATCAAGGCGTTTTGGACCGCACTGCACGCCCTGAGGATGCGAGTGGGGACCAGTTGATAACTGAGATTTTTCGTCTCTATAAGCTCGACCCAATAATCGCTCTCAATACTATTAAGCCATTGTCCCACCGTCTTGGCCGCGTGATTGCTCAGCAAAATCAAAACTATCTTATCGTTGTTGATTATGCCTCCAATYTGCAGCGTATCCGSGARGTKYTGGAAGARCTCGATARAGACACATCTGTGACACGAATTGTGGCACTGGAAAACACAGCTGGGCTAGATATTGTTGAAACGATTGGCCTTTTGCGCTCGCAAGGACAACGGCCGGATGCTTTTGGCGCAAACCTTTCTATCGTTGCTGTGCCTGGAAGTGACCTATTGGTCATTAAAGGTGACGCCCGCATTATCGACGAGACGATTGCTTTGATCCGGTCTATCGATGAGCGCAATGTCAACAAAGGATCTATCAAAGTAATTTACCTGCAGCATGCAAATGCGGAACAGATGGTACCGATGTTGGAGCAGGTTAGCCAATCACTTGCCAGTGGTGTTGCCAGTTCTGGAGATGGCGGCGGACCAGATGGTCAGCGCGCTTCACAGGGCGGGAACGCTCGGGCGAGTATTGCCTTCCATCCTGGTACGAATGCGCTGGTAATCAGTGCGACACCTGATATGCAGAAAACGCTTGAACGCGTTATCAAACAGCTAGATATTCCGCGCCAACGTATTGTTATCGAAGCGATTATTGTTGAAGTGTCCGACACTGCTGCGCATGAACTCGGCTTGCAGTATGTCTTCCAAGGTGACGGAAATACTATTCCTTTCACCGCAACTAATTTTTCGAATACGGCGACCAGTGTTTTGGCTTCAACTGGGGCAATATTCTCCGGCGGGACAAGCAGCAATGCGGGCACTCGCGGTGATGCGTTCAATTCTTTGTTCTCTGGAACAGGAACTGTGGGCGGCGTGTTAACCCAAGCGTCGAACGGTAATATATTCGGCATTATTCTTAATGCGCTGGATACTGATACAGACTCGAATGTGCTATCAACGCCGTCAATCTCTACGCTTGATAATGAGCCAGCGCGACTGATTGTCGGGCAGGAAATCCCGATCACAACCGGGGAGTCTTTGGGCTCAAACAACACGACACCGTTCCGGTCCATTGAGCGTAAGGAAGTTGGCATTAAGCTTGAAGTTCGGCCGCAAATTAATGCGGGCAACCAAATACGTCTCTATATCAAACAGGAAGTGTCCAGTATTCAGGGTGTTGTCACGAATTCGAGCACCGACTTGATCACCAATAAGCGCGAGATTGAAACAACGGTGATGGCCAATGACGGTGAAATTATTGTCCTTGGCGGCCTCATTCAAACAGATGAGCAGATTACTATAAACAAGGTGCCGATTTTGGGCGACATTCCTTTACTCGGCAGATTGTTCCGAAGCGAAGTTAAAACTAAAGTAAAAACGAATTTGATGGTGTTTTTGCACAAGCTTCGTTACTGCATATTGCAAAAAAAGAAGTTGGTTCAGTTTTGCAATCTTTAGTTTCCAAACTTAAAAGAGGAGGGCTTTTATATGTCGCAGTGAAAGAGGTTAGGGATGGTCGTCCAGAAGAACAGATAGTAAAAGAGTGTGATT
>JAESRJ010000280.1 GCA_016764715.1 Kordiimonadaceae bacterium
TAAATCAACGATTGCCAATATTATTGAAAAGCGTTTGTTCGCGCGCGGCCGCCATACCTATACACTCGACGGTGATAATGTGCGCCACGGCTTGAACCATGACTTGGGCTTCACCGACGTTGACCGGGTGGAAAATATCCGCCGGGTGGGTGAGGTATCCAAGCTGATGGTTGACGCAGGCCTGATGGTGATGACCAGCTTTATCTCCCCCTTCCGGGCTGAGCGCCGCATGGTCGCTGAGCTGATGGAAGAGGGCGAGTTTATCGAGGTGTTCATCGATACGCCGATTGAAGTGTGCGCCGAGCGCGACCCAAAGGGCCTGTATAAAAAAGCCAAGGCTGGCGAGATCAAAAACTTCACTGGTTTCGATAGCCCGTACGAGCCACCAGAACGCGCCCACATCCACGTAAAGCCCGCCGAGATGAGCGCCGAAGAATGCGCCGATAAAATCATCAACTACCTCGAAGGCCACGGCTACCTTAGCGCCGAAGGCTTCACGGGCGGCGGTGGTATTTAGGGTTTAAATCCAATCGCGATTGATTATGGTGAAAAGGCCGGGATGTTTCCCGGCCTTTTTTTGTGGGGACATAATGAAAATCGTTGTTAAGGAATGGGAAGGTTGGGGTAAGAGGGCTGATGATGCTGTGCTGCAAGTTGCACTCAATGTAGTAGACCTAGCTCGACAATTGAATACTCCGATGGAGCGCTATATCGAAAAGGGCATGGGCTGGTGTAACACGACCGGCTTTAACCTCGATAGTATCGGTCCAGTAAGGGTTATTCAGTACGACCATATAGCAGTAGGTGGTTCTGTTTTTCATGCATTGGCGAGCCTTGATCCTAAAGAAGCTGAAGCCGCAATTCTCGACGCCTTGGGCCTAACGGATGACGACGCGGTATGGTGCCGTTCAATCGCAGGCAATGGATTTGAGTGAGCTCCAGAAATCTATTGAGGGGCTGTACCACACGTTTGCAGTCAAACAAGCGCCTGCTTCAATAGATCGTTGTCCTCATTGCATGAACGAACAGGAGGCTAAAGACCTGTTGCGGCAAGATCTGGCTAGTATTCCTGAGGCTGAGCTGTGGAGCTATGCTTTTGACGTATTCTACACGGTTGGGGCAGTTGAAGATTTTCGCTACTTTCTACCACGTATTTTGGAATTGGTAAGCCAGCATGCTGAAACCGACCTCGATCCCGAAATGGTTTTATGTAAATTGACTTATGCTGATTGGTTGAATTGGCCTGCTGAAGAGCAAGCAGCGATTGAACGGTTTTTGAAAGCGGCTTTTTGGGCGTTGCTTAATGGCCCGGCAGACCAAAATCCCCACGAAGACGGTAACTTAATTGACAGTTGGCTTTGCGGTTTGTCGAGGTCTGGTTTGAGCATTTCAGCATTTCTTGAAATTCTAGAGTATCCACGAAACCAAACGCAAAAAAAGCAATTGTTGGCATTCGTGCAGGACGATGATGAATATTTCAGTGACAAGGAAACATGGTGGTTCCCGTCTGACGGAGACAAAGAGCCTTTTGCAGACCAATTAGATGTGAACCGGAAACTGTTTTTTGAATGGGTTACTGGTCAGTGACGTTCAGGGCTCACCCTTCACCGCACTATATTCCGCCCAAATATTTTGTTGTAGCGGCAAAAACCGCTAAGGTCCGCTTCAACGTTTCGTGCGGGGGCGCGATTAAGGGGCTGGTTTTATGACGTATAAATTTAACATTACGTGGCGATTTGTGCTGGGGTTTTTGGCGCTGATGTTTGCGCTCGGCGAAATGCACGAGCTGGTGCATACCAATGTGGGCTACCTGTTTGGCGGCTGCTACGGCGAGCGAGACTTTAACGTTTGGGGTCTGTGCGATGCCTCGGGCGCGCATCCCTATTCTTACTGGTCAACGCTGGCGGGGCCTATATTCAGTTTTCTGGTTTTGTGGCTGGCGTATTTTATGCTGCGCCGKGCKGARAGCCTGCCSSMRAAGGCRCGKGCGCTGGCTTTGCTRYTTGCYTCTTTYCCSTTYGCGCGTATTTTYACSGTGCTKRCRGGYGGYGGGGACGAGTATCTGGTTGCACGCAACCTTTACACAGAAGGCGCTCGCGATAATACGGTGTGGGCCATTGTGGCTGCGATTATCCTTGCCATATGTCTGCCGCCGCTGGTGGCTGGCTACCGGGCTTTACCCGAAAGGCGCAAATGGCTCAGTTTTCCGGCGCTGTTCATTGGACCCATCTTCATCCTAATCCCGGTGCTGCTGATCGCCCTGAACGGCATGCTAACCAGCGGTGTTCTTGCTGGCCCCGGCCTTCTGGGTGCGCCTTTGATGATCACGCTGTGGTTTGCGCTGTGCGTGGGCGCGGCCTACTGGCTGCGCGGCAGCTTCAGTGGCTGGTTGGAGGACGACGACGAAAAATCATGATTTGCTCGGAAAGGGAATATTAGCATTTTACCGGCTAGACTATAGGCTTCTGAAAAGAGGGAGCGCCGATGGGTTTTCTGCCAAACAAACATTCCCGCACAGGTGGCTCGCTACGTTGGTTGCCAATGATCTTTCTATTTTGTGCCACTATTACGGGGCCTGCCCTGGCGGACCCGGTGCCTCTGCCTATGCTGGATGTGGTGATTTACCGCGATCAAATCGAGCCGGAGGCGGAGCAGGCTGGCCCAGCCGCTAGCATGCTAACAGAAGCAGTGAAAACCTATCTGGATGCCAGTGGGTTAGCCTA
Organism: Kordiimonadaceae bacterium; assembly: GCA_016764715.1. Taxonomy (GTDB): domain Bacteria; phylum Pseudomonadota; class Alphaproteobacteria; order Sphingomonadales; family Kordiimonadaceae; genus Kordiimonas. Next base: position 2,724 of record JAESRJ010000280.1, read on the forward strand.
TAAAGTGCGCATGGTGCCTTGGACACGCCTTGCTTTACGCGCTCTAAAAAGCGATCACACGCTTGTAGTCGATCTGCTAAGAATACCGCGGCGCGAGAATCATTTTCACTGGTTACTGCAGCTGGATGATACGCCGCAGCATCTTATCGGGTTAGACAAGCTTATTGGCACAGACCTGAGCGATGCCGCGTTGCTCGCCGGGAACTACCGGGCAATATGCGAGGCACATTCAGCCCAGTGCAGCATGTTTGCGAGCATGGGTTTCCCTAAAAGCAGTATCTTGCAGGTATTTGGCACAAGCGACAGCGACCTTGCCGTACTGATCCTCGCGGGTCGGGCAGATTTTATGATTGATAGATTTTCTTCAACGGTATCTGAACTGAAAGCAGATGGCCGTTCAGCTGACGGGTTAGCACCGCTTAGGGTGCTCGCACAAGCGGGCCCCTATTTGGCCGCCTACAAAACGTTGGATGCGGCCCTGTTGAAGCAGTTGCAGGGAAACAATTAAAACTAAGCAGAGAGGCTGCTGTATCGTTTGGTGTTTCCGGTTCAACCCCTGCCCGCAGTTTTAARAAGGCGGKGRATTTGTCCGGCCTTACTCTTATCGCGGTGTGTTTTGAGGTGATCGATCCCGCCTTCCAGTCTTTCATATCCTGGTGCGGCATATCCTGGTGCGGGTGTTTCAGCCAATACAGGATGGAGGCCAGTTCCGGATCGGCGCCGTCAGGCAGGGGCTTGCCCGCTCGTGCTGTATTAACGACAGCCGCCCGCCTGCTTGCCAGTGCAGGCTCCGCTGGATGCAGTAAAGCGGCCAGTTCAGTCGCGGCTACATGGCGGCTATCTTCCAGTCCTTTGAACAAGCTGGGTACCTGGCCGGTCCACAGGCCCGCATCGCCGACGAAACCTGATGTGTTCAGCGCTGGCTGCTTAAACGCATCAAAAACCTTGGCAATAACTGACATTAAATTCCCCCATTCACAGGCATAAATAACCATAAATACAGGCCATGAAATATCTCTAATTTATCAGCAACGTTGGATTGATATTCCAGCGCTAGCCCCGTAAGGTGACGCTTAAATTGAACTCTTGGCAGATTATTGAAACTGCTTAAGACTGGCTTTAGCGTTAATGCTGACCGAATTCTTGTAATAAGGGGCGTAGGTGGACAAGTTTACTTCCGTCATTTTGGATCTATTTCGCTTTGGTGCTGCTCTTGTTGTGTTTCTTGGCCATGCCGCAACACAAGGGACGACGGGCGCCGTTCTTTGGCCAATAACTGGATACGCGCAAACCAGTGTGATGATATTTTTTGTAATGTCGGGCTTTGTCATTGGCWTTNTAMYYSATNAYAMGSRMMARYGATGCTAAATCGTTTTTGATTGCCAGAGCAGCAAGACTTTATTCAGTTATATTACCGGCGCTGCTCCTCACTTTTGTATGTGATATGCTCGTGAATTCGATCAACCCCGACTATAATACGCGAGCCGAATTCACAGGTGTGGCCCAGTTTTTAAGCTACGGCGCCAGCGCTTTATTTGTGAACGACTTATGGAGTGCTGGTTTGCACCCGGGCAGTAATGTGCCCTTTTGGTCGATGACTTTCGAAATGATTTACTATTTGTTATTTGCCGCAGCGATGTTTTTGCGCGGTAAAAAGCGGATCATTGTGCTGGTGCTGACTGTGTTAGTGGCAGGCCCCGAAATACTGTCCGTTGCGGCCATTTGGTGGCTCGGCTGGCGGTGCTATCACTATGTCAAAAACGGCATTTCTTATGGCACATTGCAGGCTGGCACCTTTATCATTCTTGGCGCCGTGTTGCTGGTAGCCTCTACCGATATTCGGCATTTTTTCGCAGGATGGACGCTGCCGGGGCTACGCCCTAGAATTGTTGGCGACTATAGCGATGCTATCGGGTTTTTACTGTTGTTTGTTGGCCTAATAGGGGCGCAGGGCGCTTGGAAAAACGCTATTTTGAAACTGGAAGTGCCTGCCAAATATTTGGGCTCTTTGTGTTTTTCTTTGTATCTGTTCCACCAGCCTCTAATTCATGTGTTTTCGTCGATGGCCGTGGCTCCGCCAACGTCGTTGATGCAGCATATATTTGTGCTTGGCGGTACTTTTGCGGTGGTGATGACGTTTGGACGCTGGTGCGAGACCACCAAAACTCCAATAGGAAAATTCCTGTCTGCGCCGAAGCTAGGCCGGGCACGAAACCCGACAAAATAAAAGGCCGCCCGCGATTAAGGCGCAGGCCAATGTTCAGCAGACAGCGCCAGTGTGGTTTCGTCTATTTCATCCTGCAGACCGGACGCTATCAAATACTGCAAGCGTGCCTCAATAACAGCGCGCGGCAAAGCGTGCATGTCTGCAAAAGAAGCATCGTGTGCGCTGTATTYGGAGAGGGGCTGAAACGCCAGAACGGCTTCTGTTGTTGCGATCTCCCGTTTGGCGAAGGCTTTGCCTTGCTCTGAAATTTCTTGCTGAGTTAAGGCGTTTTGAAGTGCCGTTTGGTAGCGCTGAGCCTGATCAAGCAAACGTTTTATGCTTGCGGCCAGGAGTCCATAATAATCGCCGGTTACCAACTTGCCTTTATGTTCTGACGCACCCCAAACTTTGACACCCAATTCAAAAACATTCCAGTTGTTACAACGCCCAGCTCTATCGAAATAGATATTAAGGTCAATGCTTCGTTTCTTCGTGCCAAAATAGTTTCTAGTAATCGCAATATGGAGCCTGACTTTCTGCGGGCCAACTGAAGCATCTAATGCACTCTGTAGTAAATGAGACCGCATATATTTTCCGTTCACAGATGCATGGGTTATCCGGCCTTCAAAAAGCGCTGTCAGTTCGAGTGCCGCCACAAGGGGTTCTGGCCAGTCGTATGAGCAGGCTTTGCTAGGCAGGCTGGAAAACAAGGATATGAGGATGAGGGCACATATACGCATAATGTTACTATATTACAGTTCCTGTGCATCACACAAGAAACTTTGATTGGCTTCTTAGGCAGGGCGTTCGGAATGGCGTGTGGTTATTCCTCGGAGGCGAGCACTAGTGCGGTATTTGCTGCTTCTTCCAGTAAACCACCTACGTTTAAATATTCCAACCGCGCTTCCATTACATGGTAAGGCAGCCCAGCGATTTCAGCGTCTGCTGCAGAATAATGGTCTTGTTGGTTTAGATTTTCCCCTGCAAGCAGTTTGGTCAAAATACTGAGCTCTTGCGCCACAAAGTGGCTGCTAGCGCGCGGTACTTTCCCTGAGTCTGCAAGAATTGAGAGTTTGGCTTCGTACTTATTCGCTTCGTCTAACAAGCGCTGAGCATAATATGCCATTACCGCATCATAGCTGCTTGAGATTAACTCTCCGTTGAGAAAAGTAGCACCCCATATATCTTTTTTAGGGTTGAAGAAATAGTCTGAACAGGTGTTGACGTTGTTGTTGTAGTTTGTTTTGATTTGCACCGTTTTAGGTAGGGAGCCAAAGTAAATTTTCGTTGGCGTGATTTTGAGTAGAATATCTATTGGCCCGTTTGTGCTTTGCAAGACCGATCCCAACACTTCAGTGCTTATCTGAATGCCGTTGACATAGGCGGCTATGACTTTGCCCTCAAACAAAACGTCTAAATGTGAGACGGCATAAAAGGGCGTTTGTACTTGGTATGAGCAAGCCTTTGCTGGCAGGCCAACAAAGATGATACCGATAATGAAAATATATATACGCACAGCGTTACTATATAACAATTTTCTGCCATCACACAAGAAACTTTGATGTTTGGCGGATGAAAACCGAATTTGTTGCTATGTAAGAGTTGCTTTAGCGTGCAGGTGAAATGACACTCGCTACGTTAAAAAGGAAAACGCATGACACTGCAGAAAACCACACGCATGCTGATGTGCTTCAAGCGCTGGGCGAATGGGATTACGTTTGCCACTGTGGCCAGTGTGCCGGAAAGCGAAAGCTTGAAGCTGCGTACTAGCCGGTTTGGCAGCATGGTCAATACGCTTAATCATGTGTATGTGGTTGACGATATTTTCCGGGCGCATCTGGAAGGCCGTAGCCACAGCTACCAAGCCCGTAACACAGAAACACACCCACCGCTGGCCGAATTGCGAGCCGCTCAAGTTGAAATGGATGCTTGGTATGTAGCCTACACTGAGGGCTTAAGCGACGCGGCGCTGGACGAGATCGTGGTGTTCGAATTTGTCGGCGGCGGCGCAGGCAGCATGACCCGCAGTGAGATACTGCTGCACATCGACCGGGCTGAGAACTACCAGTGTTTCTTCAAGAATAGTCAGCAACTTCTGGGCAGCATGGAGTACAACTTCAAGAAAGACAAGTTCGAGTACGGGAACCTGCTGACTAAGGAGAAGGAGGACAAGAGGAGGAAAACGCTGGGCAGCACCCGGAGGAAGATCGAGGAAGTGAGGGACTACTCCATGAAGATCATCGAAGTCATCCTCAACAACTGTGAGTCCGATTCCGAGGAGGAAGACAACAGCT
>JAESRJ010000281.1 GCA_016764715.1 Kordiimonadaceae bacterium
CGTCAGTTTCTGGTTTTTCACCGTCCGCCATAACGTACCCCTAAATACAGGTCCAACTATTCTGCAACACTCTCGTCTGCAGCAGCTTCGGCTGGCGCTTCTTCTGCTGGCGCTTCTTCTACAGCGTCCGCAGCAGCAGTTTCTTCGCCTTCTGCACTGGCTTCAGTTTCTGCACTGGCTTCAGCTTCTTCACCTTCAGCGGCTTTGTCAGTATCGCTGCCGCCAAAAGCCTCTTCCGCCGTCAACCAACCAAGCGCGACACGCGCTGTCATAACCATGACGCTCGCGTCATCAAGCGTTAGCGGGAAAGCGCGCAATATGCCGTCTTCCTTGCTTGTTAGCTCATCAGCCGCACAACCAGCGAAGTCCTCCAAAGTTTTCACTTCGTCTTCACCGAGCGCTACCAGCATTTGCGGYGTCAGGCCTTCAACTTCTGCAAGCTCATCCTTAACWCCAATTTCTTTCCGTTTTTCGTCYGCAGCWACAGCAGCAGCCTGCATATGGTCATTGGCACGCTTTTGAAGTTCACCAACCAGCTCTTCTTCAAAGCCTTCAACTGCAAGCAGCTCTTCTGGCTCAACATAGGCAATTTCTTCAAGGCTAGTGAACCCTTCAGCTACCAAAAGATGCGCCAATGTTTCGTCGACATCCAAGCCATCAACAAACGCTTTGCTCTGCGACAAGAACTCTTCCTGACGGCGTTCACTCTCTTCAGCCTCGGTCATAATGTCGATCGTCCAGCCRGTAAGCTGGCTCGCTAGCCGCACGTTCTGACCACGGCGACCAATTGCCAATGACAGCTGATCATCAGGAACAACAACTTCAACACGGCTGCGCTCTTCGTCCATTACCACTTTGGTAACTTCYGCTGGCTGCAACGCGTTTACGATGAAGGACGCCACATCAGGGGACCAAGGAATAATATCGATTTTTTCGCCCTGCAGTTCGTTAACAACTGCCTGCACACGACTACCGCGCATACCAACACAGGCGCCAACCGGATCRATKGAYCCTTCGTTKGARTAMACAGCAATTTTCGCYCGACTACCWGGATCACGCGCTACYGAGCGGATYTCRATRATRCGGTCGTAWATTTCMGGAACTTCYTGCGCAAAMAGCGCRCCCATGAAATCKGTTTTTGTACGAGACATGAAAATCTGAGGGCCACGGTTCTCGCGGCGCACATCGTAAATGAAACCRCGGATACGTTCGTTCTGGCGAATATGTTCACGCGGAATTACCTGGTCGCGGCGCATCACTGCTTCAGCACGMCCAAGATCAACAATAACATTGCCGTACTCTACACGCTTCACAAGGCCGGTCACAATCTCGCCGACTCGGTCTTTATAGTCGTTATAGTGCCGCTCACGTTCAGCATCGCGCACCTTCTGCACAATAACCTGCTTAGCTGTTTGTGCTGCAATACGGCCAAATTCCATCGGCGGTAGGCTTGAAGCCAGGAAATCACCCACAACGGCATCTGGCTTGTCTTTTTGCGCATCTGCTACAGAAATCTGAACCGCAGGCTCTTCCACTTCCTCAACAACCTCAAGCACGCGGAACAAACGGATATCACCGTTCGTTTTATCGATCTGAGCACGAATTTCGTTCTCAGCACCGTACTTGATACGCGCGGCCTTCTGAATTGCTTCTTCCATCGCCTCAAGAACAATGTTCTGATCGATTGATTTTTCGCGAGCCACTAGCTCAGCGATTTGCAGCAGTTCGAGCCTATTTGCACTGATAGCAGATGCCATCTGATTTCACTCCGTTGCGTCCCGGGCCTTACCTAATCGTCGGCAAACCCTAAATTCATCGGCTTTTCATAGCCGTCCCGTTTTACGTCTTCGTCAGAACCAAACCAACAGCACACACGCCGTCTAGCTTTGGACTTCCGTTGTTTGAGCCGCATCCGTTTTTCGGACCGCCTCAAGTAATTCGTCTGTCAAAATTAACTTTGCCTTGGAAAGGTCCGAGTAAATGAGCGCCTGCTCGCCTTCCTCAGTTTCCAAAACAATAGTTTCGCCATCAAAAGATAKYAGCTTRCCRCGAAARCGCCTGCGGCTATCGATTGTGGTATTCATCTCAGCCTTAACTTCGAAACCAATCCAGCGCTCAAAATCCTTTGGGCGCGTTAGGGGCCGATCGATCCCTGGTGAACTCACTTCCAGCAAATATTGCTCAGCAAGCGGATCTTCCACATCAAGCAACAGAGAAACCTCGCGCGACAGCGTGGCACAATCTTCAAGCGACATTGTGCCGTCTGGGCGCTCAGCCATAATCTGCAAGGTCGGCTTGCGGCCGCCGCCGTACGTAACGCGCACAAGCTCGAAGCCAAGCGACTCTACGGTTGCTTCGACAATCGCTGTAATATGCCCTGCGGCTTCACTCAATGGTTTCGTCCTTTCACGCTTCTCTTTTTGCATGCCATTTAGGCGCAATCTTATACTGGAAGCCAAACTCTAGATGTGAGTTATCGCGGCTGTGGGCCGAAGCCCACTCCTGAATAAGTGCTAATACTCTAGGAGAAGTGGCCTCTATATACAGTCAAGACCGGGGCGGGGCAAGACCTAAAACGCAAGTTTTTAAATCGCCTAAAAACAAGGCAGGGCTTGGCCTAAGCTGCCACTGATGGTCCCTACCGAAACAGCTGTTTATTGAGAGAGTTAGGGGCGCCCGGCACGCTCAAAACGGAAGTATGTAGCCTTCCCTTCCAGTGCTTTTGCCTCATAGCGAGTCTCGGGCCAATCGTCTGGTCGAACAAGCCAGTCCTGCGGCCCTTCGGCCAACCACTGGAAATCACTGCGCGCATTCATCTGGATAGATGTCCACTGACGGTAAAGCGGGTGGTCAGTGCCCACCCTAAATTCTCCGCCGTCGATAAGTATGCGCGCAATGTCGTCGAGGTTTGCCGGATTAACAAACCGCCGTTTGGCATGCTTTTTCTTCGGCCAAGGGTCTGGGTGCAACAAAAATACTCGCTCAACTGACGCATCCGGCAAGGCGCGAATGACATGGCGAGCGTCGTCCCCGTACACTCGGATATTATCAATTTTGCCCTCATCGATGTGCTGCAGAAGTCCTACTACACCGTTCAGGTACGGCTCACACCCTATCAAGCCGACATTTGGGTTTTCTTTGGCCTGCCACGCAATATGTTCGCCTTTGCCAAARCCGATCTCAAGCCAGATTTTTGCCTTAGGCGTGCTGAACAGATCGCTTGGGATGAAAGCCGTTCCACTGCCGTCCGGAAGTACCACGCCGACATCTGGCATCATTCTATCAACGAGCCCATACTGGCGCGGAGATAACGTCTTGCCTTTACGCCTGCCAAAAAACCTTTGTTCGGGCGGACAGTCATCTCGTCTTTTATGGTCATGATCGGTCATGCGCGACCCTATATCTTAGAAAAGCGACGAGCTCAAGCGCTGCTACCATAGCAGTTCATGCCGTCAGCAGCTCCAACGCTTTCAGGCTTTGCGCGCCCTTAGTCGCCGGACACATTGAATTAGGAAGAAAAGCAAAATACCAGCAGACAGGAACAAGACAGCTAAGATACGTGTGCGTGTCGCAACAGGCGGTTTTTCCAGCGCCCTCGGCAAGGGGCTTTCCACAGTACCGCGCTTATTGACCCCTAGTGACGTTAGCGTTCGGCCGTATCCGTCGATCACCGCACTGATACCTGAGCTGGTTGAACGCACCAAGGGCAGGCCTTCTTCTACTGCGCGCATCCGAGCAAGCGCTAAATGCTGGTGCGGGCCGCTTGTTAACCCAAACCAGGCATCATTGCTGATATTAAGTATCCACTGAGGCCGCTCACCGGGCGCAAAAACTTCGCCCGGGAAAATACTTTCATAACAAATGAGCGGAATAAACGCTGGCACACCTGGCAAACGAATCGGCTTTCTTTCGGTGCCTTCATAAAAAGGCCCCAACCCTACAAGTTGCCGCAGGCCAATTGTCTCCAACAGGCTTGCCGCAGGGGTATATTCCCCGAACGGCACCAAGTGGTTTTTGTCGTAACGCGCGTATATTTCGCCTTTGGAGTTCAGCGCAAACATGCTGTTGTAATATTTTCGCCGGCGGTCTTTTTGCTCAAATCGCGAAGCGCCAATAATGGCGTAATTTCCGTATTCAAGCAGCCTTGATACACGCCAGCGCGGGATTGATCCTTTCCGATCGAACGTTCTTTGTTCAACAGCATCTTCAGGCCAGATGAGCAGCTTGATATYCTCTGCCTTGCGGCTTGTGCCGCGCGACAATTGCATATGATTRTTGAAATGATCATCAATYARGTGCGGYCKRAATTTTTCGATCTGCTTTATGTTGCCCTGCACAAGGCGCATGCTAACATTCAGATGATAAGCCGTTTCAACACCAGCAACCCTCTGGTACCCTGCCACCCAAAGCGCCGGGAATATCAGAAAACCAACCAGCCCGCCAACAAGCTGCTGCCTACCAATTTTAGCCTCGAAGAAAAGAGCTAAACTTCCCGCTCCCAAAACGGTGAGGAAAGACAACCCATACACACTGAACCAATAGGCACCTTGCGCCATGTAGTTCCATTCAGCCCAAAGGGAGCCAACAAGGTTCCAAGGAAACCCGTCAAAAAACCAAGTGCCGCGAGATATTTCGAACAGTGTCCAGGCAGCAGCAAAAACAAACACCCGCGCTATGCCCGTCACCTTTAGACACCACGTGGCCCAGAAACTGGCCCCAATATACAGCGCTAATGTCCCACTGAGAGCAGCCATAGCGAACGGTGCCAAAAAGGCCGGAACCTGGTCCTGCTGGGTGAAGGAATGGCCAATCCAYGACAGGCTAAACACAAAGAAGCCAAAACCGACCCACCAGCCACGCCCAAACGCTGCCGATGAACTTTGGGCCGTTGAAACCAATGCAAGCGACAGCGGAATGGCGATAAAGATGGCCGGGAAAAAATTATACGGCGACACTGCGAAAGACAGCAAGACACCAACCAGAAAACAAAAGGCCGGGACACCAAAGCGGCCTTTAGCGTCCAGCCACGCTAAAGCAGCAAGCAACCCTTTATGCAAGAAACCGTTCTGGTCATTTTTGGGCATGGCTGCTCGTTTGCTCTCTTCCAGGTAAATGTATTCTCACTTTTTGAATACGCCGCGGATCTGCATCCACAACTTCAAAAGCATATCCACTATCATGCAGGATTACCTTGCCAATTTCGGGGACGCAACCCGCTAAAGCAAAAACCAACCCACCAAGGGTGTCAACTGTATCTGGTGGCTCATTAGAAAGCAGGTCAACGCCCAAGGCTTCCTCCAGCTCCTCAATGTCAAGCCTAGCGTCGGCGTCAAAACCTCCGCCTGCCAATCTCACCAGGTCTGGGGCTTCAACTTCGTCATGTTCGTCTTCTATTTCGCCGATGACTTCCTCAACGATATCTTCAACAGTCACCAAACCGTCCGTACCGCCGTATTCGTCTATCACAACAGCCATATGGGTTCGGCCGCGTCTCATTCGGTTCAATAGTTCAACAACTTTCATCGATGGCGGCACATGGAGTACGGACCGCTGGATACTTTTAACTGTAAAGTCAGTMGTGTCCATACTGTCGGCAACTACCTTTAGCGCATCTTTCACGTGGACCATGCCTTGAACATCATCAAGATTTTCGCGGTAAACCGGCATTCTCGAGTGCGAGGCCCCTGCGAAAATTTTCACCATCTCATCGAAGCTGGCGTTTTGCGGCACAGCAACGATATCTGCCCTAGGGACCATAACGTCATGAACGCGGAGTATACCGTATTCCAACACGTTAAAAAGCATCTCGCGCTCGTCGGCACCGAGCGCGGGCCGGCGCGTATCTTCCTCGTGCTCCTCGAGCGCTTCCTCTAGGCTTTCTCGTAAAGAGACTTCAGCCGACTTGCCTGTAAAAAATTCCTTCACGCGCTGCCAAAGTCCAGCATCAACGTCTTTTTGTTGATCTACCATTTTAGCTTTCCACCCTGTAAGGGTCTGATATACCTAGCGCGTCTAAAATTGACCGTTCCAATTCTTCCATCTCTTCTGCCGCATCTTCCTCCATATGGTCATACCCAAGCAAATGTAACACCCCGTGCACCGTCAAATGAGCCAAATGGTCACCAAAAGGCTTATTTTGCTCTTTTGCTTCGGCGACAATAACAGACGTGGCGATCACAAGATCCCCGAGTAATACCGGCGGCCCACCCTGAGCAGCTTGCTCTAGCATTGCTTGCAAATCCTCAGGTTCAACACCTGGAAAAGACAGCACATTGGTCGGCTTGTCTTTGGCCCTGTACTCGTGGTTTAGAGTATGACTTTTATCACTATCCACAAGCTGGACAAATATTTCAGCCGGCGGCAGCGGGCCAGGGAGGCCAGCGCCAAGCGCTCTCACGACAGCGGCTTCGATAATATCTCTCTGTGCTGGTTCAGAACACTCAGCAACCATTCCGCCAGAAAATTCAATTTCAAGGTCCAGCGTATCAGGAATACCGGTTGGCGAAAATTTATTGAGGGGTGAAGCTGCATCTACAGGCATAGTCTAAACTCTTAGCGCCCGTCTTCTTCGCCGTACGCTTCGACGATACGAGCCACCAGTGGATGCCGCACAACATCGCTTTGATTAAAGCGCGTCGTGGCAATACTTTCCACACTGCGGAGCAGATCAAGGGCATGCCGAAGGCCTGAGCGAATACCGCGCGGCAAATCAACCTGACTTGGGTCACCGCAGATAACCATACGGCTATTCTCGCCAAAGCGTGTCAGGAACATCTTCATCTGCATGGACGTAGTATTTTGTGCTTCGTCAAGAATAACGAAGGCGTTGGACAGGGTCCGGCCTCGCATGTAAGCAAGCGGTGCGACCTCAATCTGGCCAGTGATCATAAATTTTTCTACTTGCTCAGCAGGCATCATATCATAGAGCGCGTCGTAGAGCGGGCGCAAATAAGGGTCGACTTTTTCTTTCAAGTCGCCTGGAAGAAAACCGAGTTTCTCGCCAGCTTCCACAGCAGGGCGGGACGATATAATGCGCTGCACATGCCCAGCTTCAAGCATGGCGCAGGCCATGGCCACAGCCAAATATGTTTTGCCTGTGCCTGTTGATCCCGTGATAATTATATTCTGTCCTGTTCTAATCCAATCTTCTTGATAATACTCTCTCACATCTTTCTTACTTAAATTTCTTTTTATTGAAAATCTTAAATTTTCTAGAGAAG
>JAESRJ010000089.1 GCA_016764715.1 Kordiimonadaceae bacterium
TCATAGATGTCGTCCTTTTCGGTACTGGCTTTTTACAGCGTCCTCTGTGGGCAAAAAATCAACCGAATGCAATGCTAATTTTAGTTCAGTGCTGGCCACCGGATAATACAAAACCCCCGAGCACAGGTGCCCGAGGGTTTTGAAATCGTGTAAGGAGCTTAGGGTTGGCTGGCTTAGAAGCCCATGCCGCCGCCCATGCCGCCCATGCCGCCCATATCAGGCATGCCGCCACCAGCAGGCTTATCGTCAGGCGCATCTGTGATCATTGCTTCAGTAGTGATCATCAGGCCAGCAATTGAAGCCGCGTCCTGCAGAGCAGTACGAACAACTTTTGTAGGATCGATGATGCCGTTAGCAATCAGATCAACATATGTCTCATTCTGAGCATCAAAACCGAGGTTTTTGTCGTCTTGCTCAAGAAGCTTGCCAGCAACAACCGCGCCGTCAACGCCTGAGTTTTCAGCGATCTGACGAAGAGGAGCCTGAAGCGCACGGCGAACAATGCTTATACCGATTGTTTGCTCGTCATTTGCACCAGTAAGCCCGTCGAGGGCTTCGCCAGCGTAAAGAAGGGCAACACCACCACCAGCAACAATGCCTTCTTCTACAGCAGCGCGGGTAGCRTKCNGTNCATMGTNNYAWCRCNKKTCNTTTKYGSTSYYKSWYTTCTGTTTCGGTAACACCGCCAACTTTGATGATTGCAACACCGCCAGAGAGCTTAGCAAGGCGTTCCTGCAATTTCTCTTTGTCGTAATCAGAAGTGGTTGTTTCGATCTGTGCTTTGATCTGTTCAACGCGGGCTTTGATATCGTCTTCAGCGCCAGCGCCGTCAACAATTGTTGTATCTTCTTTTGTGATGTTCACGCGCTTAGCTGTGCCGAGCATCTCAAGACCAACATTTTCAAGCTTGATGCCGAGATCTTCAGAGATCACTTCACCGCCAGTAAGCGTGGCGATATCTTCAAGCATCGCTTTACGGCGATCGCCAAAACCAGGGGCTTTAACAGCCGCGATTTTCAGGCCACCACGAAGCTTGTTAACAACGAGAGTTGCAAGCGCTTCGCCTTCGATGTCTTCCGCAATAATCAGAAGCGGACGTGTTGACTGAACTACAGCTTCAAGAAGCGGCAGCATTGGCTGAAGGTTTGAAAGTTTTTTCTCGTGAAGAAGAATGTAAGGGTTCTCAAGATCTACAGTCATCTTCTCAGAGTTTGTGATGAAGTAAGGAGACAGATAACCGCGGTCAAACTGCATGCCTTCAACAACTTCAAGCTCGCTCTCAAGGCCTTTAGCTTCTTCAACAGTAATAACGCCTTCTTTGCCAACTTTTTCCATAGCAGCAGAGATGTCTTTACCGATCTGAASYWMWMMKWTTRCTGNNNKTRWKYCWAMTTGNMWYAATNWCTWMRRMSRTYRYTRCASTTNYTRKAGNYRYTCTTNAAKMAWGKMAACAACAGCTTTGGTTGCAATATCAATACCGCGCTTCAGGTCCATCGGGTTCATACCCGCTGCAACTGACTTCATGCCTTCGCGAACGATCGCCTGAGCAAGAACAGTCGCAGTTGTAGTACCGTCGCCAGCAACATCATTAGTGCGGGACGCTACTTCTTTGATCATCTGTGCGCCCATGTTTTCGAACTTGTCAGAAAGTTCGATTTCTTTGGCAACAGTTACACCGTCTTTGGTGATACGTGGCGGACCAAAGGATTTGTCGATGATCACGTTACGGCCTTTAGGGCCAAGTGTTACTTTTACAGCGTTAGCAAGTTTATCAACGCCAGCTACGATTTTCGCGCGGGCAGCATCCTGAAGAAGAATGTCTTTAGCAGCCATCTGAGGTCTCCTAAAATGAGTAATGGAATAGGTKKRYTGGGGAGAACCGAGTGATTACTCGATGATGCCCATGATGTCTTTTTCCTGCATRATCAGCAGATCTTCACCGTCRAGYTTAACYTCGGTGCCRGACCATTTGCCGAAMAGGATTTTGTCGCCAGCTTTAACGTCAAGAGCAGTAATTTTACCGTCTTCYGCTTTRTTGCCTGCGCCAACTGCAATTACTTCACCTTCAGAAGGCTTTTCYTGTACAGAATCTGGCAGAATGATACCGCCAGCAGTTTTTTSTTCACTTTCGAGGCGYTTGACCAAYACGCGGTCRTGKAGCGGACGWAGAGCCATGGTTTGTCTCCTAATTGATAAACCGAAWTTGTTTCARTGTTAGCACTCACCCAAGRCGAGTGCTAACGAGRCATCCTATGTATGCKCATGCGCSGTCCTGTTCAAGRGAAGAATGGAATTTTATCTGCGCGGTTCCCTCGCGCACTCGAAATTTGGGCGCTGTACACCGCATCAATTTTATTGAAGTATAATTTGGTGCTAATGCTACCGGCCAAGTTAAGGGTACATAAGGGGAGAAAGAAAATGTTTCGAATGCTAACTGCACTTTACGGACTTACTTCGTATCTGGTCGGCGTTGGCAGTTTAGTACTCTTCATTTTATTTGCTAATAACCACATGGGCTTGTTCGGGATAGAAGGCCTCAAGTCTCTCAATATTGATGCCTATAACAATGCACCGTCCAGTTCCCCGCTTTTAGACAACATCGCGTTGATGCTTTTATTTGGGGTTCAACACAGCATCATGGCTCGGCCGGTTTTCAAGGAGGTGCTTACAAAAATTCTACCATCAAGCTGGGAACGCAGCACTTATCTTCTAGCGACAGGTATTGTTACAATTGCACTGGTACAATTTTGGGAACCCATGACTGCCCCACTGTGGGTAGTGGAAAACGAAGCAGGTCGCTTCGTAATAACCGCCGTCTTTTATCTAGGATGGGCAATAACCTTTTTAGCTACATTTATGCTGAACCACTTCCATTTGTTCGGACTGCAGCAGTCTTTCATGCCCAACGACCCTGACCAAGCCAATCATGACTTTGTCACACCCATGTTTTACAAATTTGTACGGCACCCCATCCAAACAGGTGTCGTGATTGCAATGCTTGCGACACCCGACATGACTATGGGTCGCGCTGTTTTAGCTGCCGGAATGCTTGGCTACATTGCAATCGGTCTCTTTTTTGAAGAACGAGATTTAATCCGGACTTTTGGAGACACATACCGGACCTATAAAGCCCATGTACCTGCCCTATTCCCCTTTACAAAACGCCGCAAATAAGAACCACATCAAATAACGATAAAGCAACCCTTCCCTCGCACGGTAAATTTTGTCATGGTAGGAGTTATAACGGGGAGTACAGGATGAAGATGGGCACAAACGGGTCGGGCACTCACACTCTTTCAGTTGCAATCATCGGCGCAGGGCCTGCGGGCTATTACACCGCTGAAGCACTAACCAAAGGTGACAACAATGTTTATGTCGATATAATCGACAAACTACCTACTCCTTTCGGGCTGATCCGCGCAGGCGTTGCGCCCGATCACCAGTCGATCAAAATGGTTTCAAAACGCTACACCGCCACCAATGACCGCGATAACGTACGTTTTGTCGGCAACATGGCGCTGGGCCGCGATATTACTATGGCTGAACTCAAGGAGCTATATGATGTGGTTGTGCTGGCTACAGGCGCGCCGAAAGACCGCCCGCTTGGTATCGACGGTGAAAATTTAAGCGGCGTGCACGGTTCTGGTGCTTTTGTTGGCTGGTACAACAGTCATCCAGACTTCACAGACCTTAACCCTGATCTGCGCGTRGCCACTGTCGCAGTGATCGGCAACGGTAATGTGGCCGTTGATGTGGCGCGTATTCTGGCGAAAACAGCCGAAGAAATGGCCAATACGGATCTAGCGTCCTATGCGAATGAGAAAATTCAGGCGTCGCCGATTAAAGACATTTACATCCTAGGTCGCAGGGGCCCTCTAGAAGCAGCTTTTACCCCCAAAGAGCTGACTGAGCTCAATAGATTGGAAAACTGTGTTGCGTTAGTGGACGCGGCCCAACTACCAGACGCGAGTATTGACGAAACACTGAAAGGGGCTGCCAAGAAAAACATGGCGGGCCTGCGGGCGATGACGTTTAACAGACCCAGCGACAAGCCAGTGCGTTTGCATATCAAGTTTTTCAGACGGCCAATGGCTCTGATGGGAGACACCACTGTGTGCGGCCTTCGTTTGGAAGAAACCCGCGTAGAAGATGGCCGCTGTGTCGGCACAGGCAGAACTGAAGTATTGCCCGCAGGCCTTGTAGTTCCTTGCATTGGCTACCGCGCGAGCCCCATTGAAGACGTGCCTTTTGATGAAGGTCGCGGCGTTTACGTAAGCGATGAAGGCCGCATTGATGGCCAGCTATACTGCGTTGGCTGGGCGCGGCGCGGACCAACTGGCACCATTGGCACCAACAAGCCTGACGGCATCGGTATCGCCGCCAAAATTCTTGCGGAAGTCACACCTTCAGGCAAACGCGGGCGCTCAGGGCTTGACGCCATTGCCGAAGAACGCGGTGTGCATATTGTAACGTTTGCAGATTGGAAAAAGATCGACGCAGCAGAAATGGCCGCCGCAGTAAACGGCGCGCCGCGCGTCAAATTTGCAGATGTCGACGACATGGTGTCAGCGGCAGAAGTTTAACGCCGCTAAAACCAATCCGCCTATTTACACAGCCTATATTCGCCAGTCACTTTGGTAAGCTTGATCGCAATCGCCAAGGCAAATACAAGCGGCGCAAACGCTACAAGAAGCCGGGCTAACAAAGACCGTTCCACACTATCTGAGGCCACCAGAAACTGTTCCCGAGCATTCACGTAGGCCATATGCAAACCGTTCCCAATATCTTTGTCTGCCTTAGTGAGCCCCTTAAAGGGTTGTTCGATGCCGCTCAGGAAGTTTCTCGAAACATCCGCTGGAAAATCTTCGTTCTGCAAGATGAGCTGCAGGTCACTGTCTTTGATACGAACCCAATCACACAGGGTCCTAAAGGCCGGATCTTCACCGTTATCAAGGCAGGCATAGTCCTCATACACTTCCAGCCAGTTTTCAAACGCGTCGATTTTCTCTGTGGCAAAGGTCCGCGACTGGATCATCAGGTTTTGTGCTTTGTAAGACCGCGCCTCTTCAACCAAGCCAAACACCGAAATCAGCGCAAGGCTGACCCATACATATTCGACGAGCTTCCACTGTTTTACGTTCAAAGGATATTTGTAAATAAACACATAATGGCAGGCACTGACTGCAAACAGAAATATGGAAAACACCCACACTGGCTCAGAAGACGCCTCRAGTAATCGTTCCAACATGCACCCCTATAGTTTCAAGAAGCACACCATAGCAAAGCCGCGCTATTCGCCAACAGGAATGATGCGTTGCATTCAAAACGTGATCAACAGGGTCACTTTAAYTGATAACTAGAAAGAGCAAGAACCGCGGCGYCTTYGCCATTTYCCRGCARAAATGAGGCATACCAGCTGCATGCCTCACAAGTCCGCTCACCCATAAAACCGCTCAAGAAGCGATTTAGTGAATATTGCGCTTCGCGAGCCAAAAGCTCTCGCTCTTTTTCGTCAGCTCTTTGATTTCGTCTGCTGTCGAAGTAATCGCAGCATCGTCAAAGAAACCATGCGCATCCTTAATGGCCCACAGTTCCAGAAGCTGCGGGGGGTGCGTATCTTTCACATCAGCGGCTAGACCGCGGTTCGAATAAACACCCGCTGTTTGCCCCAACATCTGAACGCCGTACTTCTCAAAAACATGGCTGGCCTTGTGATTGATAGCGTTCACTAGCTTCACAGTAGCTTCGGCTTCGCCGTTCAGCCAATTGACGCTGAGAAGAATATTCGAGCCGTGCTTCACATGGTGCGGCGCAAAAGAGCCTGATGTGAAAACCACTTGGTGATCGTCAAGCGCACCAAGCAGCTGCGGAAATATTTTCTGGAAATCCGGGTCTTGGAAAAAAGCCTGAAACGACGCTTGATCTTTCGCTGTGCCAAATGTCACGACGTCGGCTTTCAGGTCACCCTTGCCRCCGTGGCGCACGTTGTACGTCTCTGCAGTCATGCCGTATTTGGCYATAATCGGCATAAGGTGTTTGATGTAATTATCAAAGGCTTTGCCGCTGGCCTCTTTGTCAGCACCAAAGCTGTTGAACCCAAGATAATGAATTTCAGTGCTCTCGGCGTGCGCCGCACCCGGGGCTGCAAGCACAAGCAAAGCGCTCAGCGCTATTGTGATGGTTTTAAAAAATATATGCACAGTCTGCTTCCTAATAATTCTATTGAAAGCAGACGATCTGTTATTGAGGCCCAGTTTAACAGAACAAACAAGCCGAGTTGGCTATATGCATGTCTGAGCGGGCCAAGGCCCACTCTGCACCTGCCGTTATTTGGCTTTGATGCGCTTCAGGACACCACTGAAAGACATTAAGGTTTGCTCGCCAGAGAAAATCGTGCCGCGCACAAAAATCAGCGCACGCGTAGCACGCAAGACTTCGCCCGTAGATTCTATCAGATGGCCTTCACCAACCGCGCCGATGAATTCGGAGTTGAAGCCCACAGTAACACTGTTCCCACCAAGATCGTCTCGCGCGATAGCAAACAAGGAATAGTCTGCAAAACTCATCAACAGTCCGCCGTGGAGGAAACCGCCCATATTGCAGTGCCGCGCTTCTGACCAAAAAGCTGATTTATGGGTGCCGTCTGCGTTATCCTTCAAAAAGAAAGGGCCAATTAAATTCTCAAATGGGTCTTCATCGCCCCACATGGCATAGCCACCTGCCAGCAATCCCTGATTTTTAGCACTTATATTCATAAACCCTAGTCCAACTCCAAAATACTGGCTTCTATGCCTCTAATACCTTTTTTATCCGCGATATAATACGCCACAAGGACACGGCCATCTGCCATCAAAGTGGCTGACGGATATCCCGTATCTGCACTTGGACTGTCATCACGAATAATAATTTCCTTTGCAGCACCAATATCCTGTCCCGGCTCAACTAATCTTGCCCGAACGCCCATTGGATCGTGCCGGTACCCATACACCAGAAACAGCCTGCCGTCCGGCAGTACGAGCGCATCATATGGATGCCCCACCACTTCAAGCGATGTGGATGCCGCAAAGCTGCGCCCATCCGGCCCCGACTGCGCTACAATTAGTCTGTCTCCATTATGTGTCGTTCGGTTAAATAAGGTGATTTTACCTTCAGGCCAGTGCGCAAGCGTAGGTTCCTGCAATGAGCAGCCCTCAAATTTCACTTCATCAAC
>JAESRJ010000090.1 GCA_016764715.1 Kordiimonadaceae bacterium
CACACGTCTGACTTCGAGGCCAAAACCGATATTTTCCGCCACTGTCATGTTGGGGAAAAGTGCGTAGGACTGAAAAACCATAGCGATATCACGTTGTGCGGGATCCAGCGTGGTTACATCATCACCACCGATCGATATCACACCCGATGTTGTTTCTGTCCACCGGATCCCAAGAACGTCTATATTCACCCGCGGGCCCGCGTTAAATCAATCTGAATTAGAGGACCTTCGATGTCAGACACTACTCACTTCTTCGCAATGAGCGGACAGCCAGTTTGCTATTCTCCTGACGGCGAGCATTTGTATCTGTGGGACGGTAATTCGGTAGGTTATATCACTAACGAGAAAGTATACGCTTACTCTGGGAAACTGGTGGGCTGGTTTTATAATGGTTGGTTGTATGATCAGCGTAACTGCCCGGCTCTCTTTTCTGAAGTTGCGTCTGGCGGACCAGCAAAACCCGCTAAACGAGCTAAACCAGCCAAGGCAGCACGTGGGGCCAGGCCCGCTAAAGGCGCAAAGCAAGCCACGCCAGCACGCCCTGCGAGGTCGGTGAGCTGGTCAGTCTTTTCGAGCGAAGCCTATTTCCTACAGAATTGAGTGATTACAATTGAGGACCGCACTTTGAAAGAAATGTTAACAGTTTTATTGGCTCGATATGCAGATAATCTGGTTAGGTTTGTTATTTGTGGTTTAGCCATAATTGCGGGGTTGGTTTTTGGCGTTTCATTGATAGCTGATTTCCTTCAACACATGAGCGTTAAATAAAGGACGGTTGAATATGGATTGGTCAGTACCTGATACAGATGCAGAGAAAGCACAGGGTTATTACGGTGATTGGGAAAAGACATTTTACGGTGTTGGATTTATCCGTCGCCAATATGGTTCAGAGCCAAACAAGGCTGGTCGTTTATTTGGGTTTAAAATATTTTCGTTCCATTTTTTCTTCAAATATGAACCGCCGTACCGCTCCATAGTAGTGCGGAAAGAAAAGTGAATTAGAGGACCAATAATAAGGCGGTTGATAATAGTGTTACTGCCTAAGTAATTTTGGAATGGTATCTTGTAATGCACGAAATAAAATGCCCTCACTGCAGCCAAGCCTTCAAAATTGATGAGGCAGGATATGCGGCAATCTTAAAACAGGTACGTGACAGTGATTTTGAGAAACAAATACACGAGCGCCTTGAACTAGCTGAACAGGATAAACGGAAAGCTGTTGAACTTGCGGAAATAAAGACCGCCAAAAAGGAGCAACAGACTTCAGCCGCTAAAGAAGCGGAAATACAAAAATTAAAGGCGAAGCTTGATAGTGTGGAATTGGCGCAGAAGTTAGCTGTGAAAGAAGCTGTCGACGATTTAAAAGAGAAACGGACAGCTCTTCTGAACGACCTCGAACAGGCAAAATTACTACAAGAAGCCGCGTCCAAAGCTGCGGATGAGAGGCTCGTGACTGAAATACATAAGACGGCAACAAGCAAAAACGCTGAAATTCAGGATCTAAAAGCCAAGCTTGACGCCACCGAAGTTTCAAACAAGCTATCAATTGCTGAGGCATTAAGTGTGGTTGAGAAGGAGCGTGACGATTTAAAGAGCGGGCTCAAGCAAGCGGAGCTAGAGAAGCAACTATCCGAGAAATCTCTCCAAGACAAGTATGAGACACAGATAAAGGATCGCGATGACGCAATCGAGCGCCTAAAGGACATGAAAGCTCGCTTGTCTACTAAAATGGTTGGCGAAACTCTAGAGCAGCATTGTGAGACCGAGTTTAATCGCTTACGGGCTACAGCTTTCCCTCATGCGTATTTCGAGAAGGATAATGATGCCCGGAAAGGTAGTAAGGGCGACTATATCTTTAAAGACAAGGATTTGGACGGCACTGAAATTGTTTCAATCATGTTCGAAATGAAGAACGAGAGCGACACCACTTCTACCAAGAGCAAGAACGAGGATTTTCTCAAGGAACTTGATAAAGATCGTAATGAAAAAGGGTGCGAGTATGCCGTACTGGTATCGCTGCTGGAGTCTGACAGTGAGCTCTACAATACTGGAATTGTTGACGTGTGTCACCGTTTCCCAAAAATGTACGTAGTTCGGCCGCAATTTTTTATTCCCATCATCAGCCTCCTGCGTAACGCGGCCATGAACTCGCTCAAATACAAAACAGAACTCGCATTAGTGAAGGCCCAGCATATTGATATAACCAACTTTGAATCGGACCTTGACGCGTTCAAAAGCGCTTTTGGAAAAAACTATGATCTAGCCTCTAGGCGTTTCAAAATAGCGATCGACGAAATCGACAAATCAATTACCCACTTAGAGAAAACTAAAGAGGCATTGCTTGGTACTGATAGAAATCTCCGTCTCGCAAACGACAAGGCGCAGGATGTGACTATCAAAAAACTAACGCGGAGCAACCCAACGATGGCTAATAAGTTTTCTGAACTCAACGAGATTGATCCATCTGAAAGTGAATAACTAGGGGCCTTTGGTCATTACAATAGAGGGCCCTTTAGTCGCTTTTGGGCCACCAGGCGCCGTTCAACCTGGCAGGCAGCTTGACCGCTTACAGATCACATAGCTGCACAAAAAGACGCCCGGTAACCATTAAGTTATTGAAATTGCAATCAATAACCCCGGTCGCAATGTTGCTCCGGGGTACTAGGTACAGTTTTAAAGCCTGTTTGCTCTGCACCTAAAATTGTGCCCTCGTCTCAATATCTGTTGCGTTGCCCTATCCAGCCTTAGCCACATAGTCCTCTTCATCCGGCATTTTGAGATCACTAAACATCTCTATTTCTATCGGTTTACTGTCGGGAAATTCCGCAACCATCCGCAGCGTTCCACCAGTAGCAGATACAAAATTTCTGAGCGTAGACAGCATCATATCTGCCCGCTTCTCAGTCTTGCTTACTACGTCCTGACCAACACCTAATGTCTCGGCCAACTGTTTTTGAGTTAAGCCTACAGCTCTGCGTAACATCACCAGCGTAGCATGTTCCAACTCTAATTCTTCAACTCGGGCTGCGATGCGCGCTTTACTCTCCGCGCTCCGCACTTCCATAATTTGTTCTAATGTTCTCGCCATTTAGAACCGGTCCTTTCTCCTTTTCTACCGAAAGCCATCCCAGCTTTCAGTCCCCCTTTATATGCTCCCTAAATCTCCTATCTGCTTTCTTAATCAGTGAACGATAAAACTTATCTTGGCTCACACCGGATTTATCACCAGCAACGAGTACAATAGCCTCTCGTTTCTGGTCAAATGCGAACGCTGCTCTCCATACACCATCGTCGGCCTTGAACCTTAATTCCTTCATGTTTTTGAAATCAGAGCCGTTAAGTGTATCAACGTTTGGGCGTCCAAATTGTGGACCATGGTTTTCTAGCATCTTAACCTTCGCCAATAGCTCCTCTTGAACCGCCTCACTCATCTCAGCGAACTCTTCTACAAACTCATCGTGAAATTTTATTATCCAAGCCATGAATATATTATGCACCATAATAACTATTCATTCAAGTGCATATTATTCCATATTTGCTTTATTTATCAATAGCACCCCTCGTGCGACCTCTCTAAATCACAACAATTCGGCAGTTTTAATGCCTGCGGCGCTAAGAGTTTGCATTGCATATGATGCTTGAGTTTGTATGCGGCCGGCGACACCGAGCTAAAATTACTTCTTACACTATTGAGCTAGCATGGCACGGGCTATGCCGCGCGTCTAGGATGCGTGGCACCTCCAATTTTTAACCGCGCTTCGCACGCCGAAAAATCGGTTCCTCCACGCCCCGCTTCGCGGCGCTTCGCGTCCCAGACCCGCGTCCTATCCCATGCCAAGGGGGGGATATTATTAAATAAATGGAGGTTTCAATGACCGTACTTAACACACAGACACAAACTGATTTCAATTACACAATCGTTCCAATCACAGAGGATGTTGCACACCTGGTAACGTCCGAAGGGCAGACAGAAGGCAGCGGTACGTACGATGAGATGATCAACTTCGCTTTTGAGTTATCAAACGGCATTGACCTTCCATTCTAAAAGAGAGGGCTTCGGCCCTTTTTTTGTTCCAGAGAGCCCCATAAATCCAGCTGCGCACCTACTCTACCAAAACATCAATAATGGCACCAAGAAGGGCGGGAGCCGCCCGCAAAAGGACTATCGGCTGCTGCGCACCTACCCCAACCTGTCTCGGGGGCGTAAAACCCCCTTCTTCAGCTTGGGCGATAGGCTGATTTCCTCAAAAAACCCCGTGCGGTTTTGGCGAATGCCTAATTCTGTCAGAAGCCGTCGACCTTAGTCAGGATCGGGCCAGCTACACTGCCCTTCGACTTTCCTAACAAATTGAGAAGTTGCCAAACTTCGTTCGTACCGGACCTTCCATCGTAAAGACACCTCATCCCAAGGACCAGGTAGCGAGATCCTTACAAATACTCATCCGTATTCTCCAGTATCTCTTACCGACATGCTCTGTGCGGCAGTAGCTGCTCGATCATGACGGTATACCTTTTCGGAGGCCTTTTCTCAGTCATCTCCTCAACTACTTAACACACKYYATGCATCATTCGATGCSRGTGTGTTTTTGATTTTGTCRGCGAATGCTCGCTATCTCTTTGTTTTGTTTGGTKTTTCGGTGTTTCCAAAGGGCATCCCCTTGAATATAAAAGGATGGTGGGTCGCTGTAACTCTTTGTTTTAAATTAATAAAACTAGGCATACAAAAACCCTCCCTTAAAAACATACAATAACGGAGTTTATGCTGATTACCTGCCCGTAAAAACGCCTTTTAGAGGCCCTTCTTGAGATGGGGCTTCCTTTTTTTATACCTTTATGTTACAAGTCCTTATTATACATATTAAAAGGATAAAACAGCACTTGCAGCAATAGGATGAGATGAAAAGTGAAAGAAACAGAAAAACCCAGTCTTCGGCGGTCAACGCCAAAGGTTCAGACAAAAAAAGGTAGGCAAAAGAAGTCTATTAAGACGACAGTTACGATMAAAATGACAACATGGGACGCTCTTTCCAAAGAAGCTGCAGTATTRGGTGACTCTGACACAGGCCATGTTTCAAARGTGTTAGACAGATATATAGAACAGGGGGATGTTCTGGCGGCAATGCAGGATGAGCTTACTAAGCTGACCGAAGCATTTGCAGCAGGCCCGGAAGACACGGTTGGCGCTCTAGAGAATGTTGCAGAAGCTATTTCTAGTCTTTCAAGGACCGTTGCGGAGCACAGTGAATTTATGGAGGCTCTTCCTAAAATCCTCGAGCAAATGACTGTTGGATTTACGGACGTAACCGCACAGGTCAAGGAGCTAATCAGTAGCGCAGAAGTAATTGATATCAGATCAGCATCGGTGTCGGCGGCTTGACCGACGTTTCTATAGATACTTCCAGCGACTTATCTCGGTCACTGGGTCTGACATCTGTGGCGATGTTGTTCACTATAAGTTTTTTCTATCTCATAGTGTTTGTGTCCGCCGGCCTGTTCGTTTCTCCCCTTGTTCTGCCTTTCGACGGTAGTCTGGTTATAGAGGGTTTAAATAGTGCTGATAGAGTAAGGTGCGCGTTATCGTGGCATCTACCTGGTTCAGAATATAATCTTCGCTGCGCGAGCTACTTCCAGTTCAACGGGGCTACAAACTATCTAGATTTTATTATGCTGAGCAGCTTATTGCTGGGCGTTCTTGTTGGAGTGGTGACCGGCTGGAAGATGACTAAACCGATGCAACGAATACACCATATGCGGGGCGCAAAGCTCGAGATTGACGTGGGTGCGGAAACGGCACTTAGCAAACTCAGTAGTGCAGAACCGAGCCCTCACCTCACAGCCCTTGAAATTACTCCGTATTTTCAGATGAGCAATTTTAGAGAGTGCGAACATTTCATGGTTGTGGGCGGCAGCGGAAGTGGAAAAACCCAATTGCTGACAAGAATGTTTGGGGCAGCTTTAAAGCGCGGCGATCGGTTAGTGCTTCACGATGTGAAGGGCGACTTTATAAGCTATCTACCGGATGCCTTTCTTTTGTCACCTACGGACAAGAGAAGTGGGATTTGGGATATTGCTCAAGATATTAACACTCCGCCAATGGCGCGAGAATTCATCGCCTTTCTGCTACCACATAGCGGCAAAGAAAAAATCTGGGTTAACGCGGCGCGGTCAATCGCAACCGGATATATCGTTTATCTTCAAAAAACCAAAGGCACAAAATGGGGATGGGCTGATCTAGCTCAAATCAACACTAGCAACTTCTCCCAACTAAAAAAAATAATGCAAGAATATTGGAGAGAGGCCGCTGATTTTCTGAAAAAGGATTCTGTTACTACACAAGGTTTTATTTCTGAAGTTAAGGCTAACCTTTACATATTTACTGATATAGCAAACGGTTGGATTGACCCCGATGGAACACGCCCGCGTGTGAGTTTACGCCAGTGGATGATGTCCCCAAAARAGAACCARCAAGTTCTTATTTTGGCGMGRAAYGCCGARTTTTCCGAMCTTTCCTCTGCGTGGGTCAGYGCTGCTGTTCACTTTATGTGTACTCTTGGCATCAGCCCRAATCTTGGTGAAAGCGATACMAGGCGCATYTGGTTTGGGATGGATGAATTCTGGGCGATGCAAAAACAAGACAAGATCAGCGAGTTGATCCGATTAGGACGATCCAAGGGTATAATTGTAGTGATAGGCGCGCAATCGAGCCTTCAATTGGAAGAAATTTACGGTGAGAAAGTTGTTTTCGACTGGTTCAATAACTTTGGCACCATCATCATTGCAAAACACAAGGCCGGGCCAGCTGCAGAAAAAATGTCGATGCTTATTGGTAAGAGAACCATAGAAAAAATAAGCAACAGCATGAGTGGTAGAGCTGGTGCAGCGCAATCAACAAGTCATTCCATCCGTAGTGAGGACGAGCTGATAATTCTGCCGAGCCAGCTAAGTGATGTTCTTGGAAGGTTTGAGGAGAGTCTGGGGTTTCTGGCGCGACTAAGGGGTAAAACCGCCAGACCCTACCTCCGAATGATCGTGCTGGGCTATAAAGAATTGGTACCAATCGTAAGAATGCAAATTCGTGATATTCGCAAATTTCGGCCCGGTTATGTTCCCGCTGACTATCTTAAAGATCAGAACTACAGAGCCGCTGATGAACTTGTGCTGCTGGAAGCGCCACAAAATGAAACTTCACAAGCGACGAAGAAACCC
>JAESRJ010000282.1 GCA_016764715.1 Kordiimonadaceae bacterium
CTATATGGGATTGTGGGGCAAGGATACCAATTGGGAAACCGACCCGCGTTTGCCTCCCGTGCCACAAGCCAACTTTGATATTGATGACGTTGAAAAACGCGTTGTTGATAAAAGCTTGGCGCTAGACATGACCCGCAGCACGATAGAGCGGCTATCAGCGCGGCTCGGGCTCGCAAACATAACTTCGCTCATTCCTGAACTGGATATCGGCTTCAGTGCAGAACGTGACAGTGAGGGCTGGGAGAACGGAATCGGTCTTGGTTTTGCAATACCGATATTCGATACGGGCAAGGCCAAGAAATTTGGCATTCAGTCTGAATTGCGCGGGGCCCAGTGGATGTATGTTTCACAAGCAGTTGAACTGCGGGCTACCGCACGGAACGCTGCAATAGAACTGCGACAAGCTCGTGCCAAGACCAACCATTTATTTAACGTGATGTTACCGCTGCGCCAAGAGATTATTGACGGTGCGATGCYGGAATATAACGCCATGCAAGTGGGCGTGTTTAGCGTGTTAATGGACCAACGCCGGCAGATTGAAACTGGCCAGGAATATATTATGGCGCTTCGGGAGTTCTGGCTTGCCCGCGCGCGGCTGGAACAGCTTCTTAGCGGGAGCATGACAGGAGCGAGCCTAATGAGTGCCGGTGATATGGTGGCCCCGATGGGCATGAGTGAAGAAAGTGGAGAGGAATAATCATGAAAAGACGTGATYTCATAACAGCAGGCAGCATTGGTGTCGGTGCGGCCTTTGTGGCCTCTGCACCTGTATTAGCCCAAAACTCGGACCCTGTGGTAGCGGCGGCATCAGACAGGATTGAGCCGGAACCCAAGCAGTGGGAGGACACATACAGTGGTGGTGATCCTGACGTAAAACCCTTACCGCCCGGATTGCCAGGCATAGATTACACCCCGGTGACGATCCCCAACGGCCAAACTTTACCCTTTAAAATCGTCGGTGGTGTGAAAGTTATTCATTTGATCGCCGAAGAAATAGAGCATGAGTTCACACCTGGACTAGTCGCGACCTGTTGGGGCTATAACGGCAAAGTTAATAGCACCTTGATCGAGGCGGTCGAAGGGGAACGCATTCGCATCTATGTGACCAACAAGCTGGACGTGCCTACAACGGTACATTGGCACGGTATATATTTGCCGAACGGCATGGACGGTGTTAGCGGTGTGTGCCAGCGCCCGATCGAACCCGGTGAAACCTTCAAGTATGAATGGACGATCCGGCAGCACGGCACTTACATGTACCACTCCCATTATGATCCGATGACTCAAGAGGGCATGGGCATGACGGGTATGTTCGTAATCCACCCACGAAACCCCACCGAAGACCAGCGGGTTGACAGGGATTTTGTGCTCTTGTCGAGCGAATATCAGGTCACACCCGGTGCCAGCAGGCCCAACCCAAATGTGATGTCAGACTTCAATGTGTTGACCTTCAATGGTCGTTCGTTCCCCGGTACCGATCCGCTCGTGGTTAAAACCGGTGAGCGTGTGCGTATCCGTTTTGGTAACCTAAGCCAGATGGATCATCACCCGATCCATTTGCACGGATACAAGTTCAAGGTTACGGCTACGGACGGCGATAAATTGCCGCTCGCTGGCCAATGGTCGGAAACCTCGGTGTTAGTTGCCGTCGGGCAAACCCGCGATATCGAGTTTATTGCCGATGCCGCAGGTGACTGGATCATGCACTGTCATATGACCCACCACACGATGACCCAGATGGGCCACAAAGCGCCGAATATGATCGGTGTTGATCCGTCAAAGTTTGAAGGCAAGGTGAGGGGCTTGCTCCCTGGCTATATGAGCATGGGACAGGAAGGCATGGGCGAAATGGCCAATATGCAAATGGCTGTTCCCGACAACAGTTTCCCGATGGGCGCGTCCGAACTACAGTTCGGTAATACGGCCACTGGTGGCATGTTCACCGTGGTCAAGGTGCGGGACAATATTACTAGTTATAAAGACCCGGGTTGGTATGAAAACCCTCCCGGGACTGTTGCTGACGCGGCTTCTGAAATGGAATTGCAGCGAGACGGTATAAAAACCTAAATGCCGTGACAGAAATGATTACCGCAATTGATCAACCCTATTGCGGCCACATGCCGGGAACCGTAGCCTTTCAAGCTTCGGTTCCCGGAATAGAAAATCAAATAAGACCATTTCGATTTAACATCGAAAAATGACGTTAGGAGACAAGAAATGAGCGATCTAATCATACCTAATTGGCACCCTTTGCTGGTGCATTTCACGGTGGCACTGGTCACAATATCCACTGTATTTTTTGTATTGTCGAAACTTGTTAAAGGCAAGGCTGCGACATTTGAAACCGTAGCAAAATGGACCCTGTGGGTCGGCGCAGCCCTAACAGTGCTGACAATCCTAGCTGGATTTGATGCCTATAATTCGGTGGCGCACGACGATGTTGCTCACAAGGTTATGAAAGTACATCGCAATTATGCGCTTGGCACAGGTGCGGTATTATTGCTTTTAGCCATATGGGTGTTCCGGGCCAAAGCGGTGTCGAACGTTATCGTCGGGGCGAGCCTTGTAGTTGCTGGACTTGTCGGTGCGACAGGGTATTTGGGCGCTGAGCTAGTTTACCGTCACGGCCTTGGTGTTATGCGGCTGCCGGACACTTCAGGTGAAGGTCACGCCCACGCTGGCGGCGGAGGAGGCCACAGYCACGGCGAAGAARCCCCCGCKAAAAMGGAAGAGGGAGGYCACGAGCACGCTGAAGGTGAAGGCCACGGCGAAGAAGCCCCCGCTAAAACGGAAGAGGGAGGTCACGAGCACGCTGAAGGTGAAGGCCACGGCGAAGAAGCCCCCGCCAAAAAGGAAGAGGAAGGCCTCGAGCATGCTGAAGGTGAAGGCAACGGTGAGGCTACTGAACAAAAAGGCCACGATCACGGTGACGGCGGACATGAAGCGTTGGCAACAACTGTTGATCCAGCGGCTGTTTCTGATGCGCTCTATGCAGCACTGAAAAGCGGCAATGTAGCCGCTGTTGATGCCTTGCTGGCCGCAGATGTTTTGATTGTTGAAGGAGGGCATGCCCAACTTAGCAAAGCTGACTATATGGCAGGCCACATGAAGTCAGATATGGCTTTTCTCCCCCATACGGAAAGTAAAACGCTTTCTCGTGAAGTCGGTCTGGCTGGTGATACGGCGTGGGTCACCACTCATTCTCAGCGAACTGGCACCTACAAAGGTAAGTCGGTGGACGGCACAGGCCGTGAATTTTTAGTGATGAAACGCAAGAAAAACGGATGGAAAATAACGCTCATCCAATGGAGCGACAAATAGGACCAAACAATTAGCCTGGGCCAGAGCGCCCAGGCTGCACTTTTTAAGAATATAACCCGGATGGCTGAAAGCCAAGACGCGGGACGCAGTAAAATACGGTTTAGGGAATACAATGAGCAAACAAAAATGGCACAAATTCTTTGCGCAGGCGCATAAATGGGTGGGGCTAATTCTTGGTTTGCAACTCCTTGCCTGGACAGTAGGCGGCCTCGTAATGACGTGGCTGCCAATTAATGAAGTGCGCGGTCAGCACAAAGTAGCTGCCCAAACGCCGATGAAATTGAGTGCTGGCGACGACTATATGGGCATCAGTGATTTGGTCCGGCTCTCTCGAAGCGAGATCATTCAGGTAAGTCATACACATATTTTGGGACAGCCCGTAGCGAAGCTTAGAAAGTTGCACGGGGCGCCGGAAATACGTGACGCCCGCACCGGTGAGCTTCTGTCGCCAATTTCTCGGGAACTAGCACAGGCGATCGCCGAGGCAGATTTTAGCCTTGACGCGCCGGTCTCCTCGGTGACGGAGCTATTTGAGAATAACATTGATTACCGGGGCTCACTGCCGGTTTGGCAGGTGAATTTTGCGGATGAAGAACAGACCTCGCTTTATGTTTCACCTACACAGGGACGCATCGTTGCACGGCGCTCAGAAATGTGGCGTGTCTTCGATTTTTTCTGGATGCTCCACATTATGGATTACGATGAAAGAGCCGATATGAACAACCCCCTAGTGGTGACGACTTCGTTTTTTGCGGCTCTATTTGCCATAAGTGGTTTATCATTGTTGTTTTTTCGTTTCTACCGTCGAGACTTTAACTTCATCCTCGGTATGAGGAAGCGTTAGCGCCCGGTAACACCCACCTAGCATAGCTAATCTCGCCATACTATAGGAGCGTCTGAGAGGTAAGCGCCCGTGGCGAAATACGGCCTATCAACCAGAAAAATTTTGATAGGGAGCCCCCAGATTACGTTCGGCGGAAGAACGTACCATGAATCCTTAAGGCAAAAGTTATTGTCAAAATAGGAAGAGTCTAATGAGTAGGTGTCTACTATGCGCCGTACCAAAGACACGGCCTGTCAAATAACAGGAAATTGAAAACTTATGAAACTAGTATATTTTGGAAATGATGCAATGTCCTCCTGTATCGATGTCTTTCTGGATGACGGCTGGAGCATATCGGCTTTTTATACAAGTCCGCTAGATGGCCACGAAGAAGGCATTGAGGCAAAGGCCGGACAGCTTTCAGTTTCGGTATATAATGACAAGCCATCCTTAGAACGCATGAAGCGTCATGTTGAGGATGGTGTTAGTATGTTTTTTTGCGCGGAATATCTTCACAGAATCCCTGTACCGGTGGCGCTACAATATGCCGTTAACTTACATACAAGCCTATTGCCGTTAGGACGGGGTGCGGCCCCTCTACCAAATATCATTGAAAACCGTCAGGAAGTCTCTGGCCTTACCCTTCACAAGCTGTCAGATGAATTCGATCAGGGGGATATTATCCTGAAACGAAAAGTTAGTATCTCGCCGACCGATAGCCTGAATACACTAGCGGTAAAAATGTATACTGAGGCTCCCAAAATACTTCGGCATTTTTTAGCCGATCATGAAAAACTATACGCTAAGGCGGTGCCTCAGGGCGAAGGCGAAAATTGGCCGATACCGCCAGTCAGTACTAGACTGCTAGATTGGCACCGTCCAGCAGAGCATTTAAGGCAACAAATCCGAGCTTTCGGACATTTTGGCACGATTATGAGAATGGACAAAACGTATTGGCTGGTTACTTTTGCGGAAGTGACCCATTCATCACATTCTTTCGTGCCAGGAACTTTATTTTATAATACTAAAGACCTTATTGCTGTTTCATGCGTGGACGGTTTTGTCTGTATTCCTAAGAGAGCATTAATTGAAATTCATTCCTGATACCGGATACTCAAAAACCGGGTCTTGCTGGAAAACTACTTTCTGCACGGTATCAGGAGAGCCGGCAAAAAAAAGTGCCTCCTGCCTGAGGTGCCCCTAGATTTGTAGACACCTCGCAAGGTAAAACCGGAAGCAAGGCTATACAATATTATACCAATGGGTATTTGTTACACAGAAGAGTTTAAGCGTGACGGGGTCGCGCAGATCACAGATCGGGGTTACAGATCTAATCAAGCCTACATTCAGAAAGTAAAAACACCTTATCAGGCAACYAWSSTSANCTSAYRCRACKYTNTTGCCATTTTTGGCATTTTTTTATAACTTTTATGTCATTAATTGTTATGCTGCCTCCAGCACAGGAGAGGATAATGCAAGACGTCGCCTCCAACTTACGCATACCGGCCCATGTAAATAACCTTGATCTTGGAAACCAAACACACCGCGAGGCGATAACTTTTAGCGCTATCACTGCGTTTGTCAGATTAATGGGCATTTATAAAATAGCCAACAAAGATGCAATGGCGCTGCACGGCGGAATGTCACAAAGCAAATACACCGAGATCGTTAAAAAGGTCGAAAACAAAGACAAGAGCATTACTGCGCTCAGTTTTGACGCCCTCACCCGTATCAGTTATATGCTAGGCATCGTTAAATCACTCCGCATTACCTACGGTAAAGACGTTGCCGACAAATGGTTCACAAGGCCTAATCGCAACCGAATATTCGCCCAGCGGAGGCCCCTGGAGTATTGCCTTGAACACGGCATCAATGGCCTCAATACTGTTCGTGCTTTCCTTGATGCTCAGCGCGGCTACATGTCTTGAGCCTCAATCACTTTGAGCTGAACAATTGCCTAACTCATAGGCTCATTCCCTCCCAGCACAGCTCTCCTGTCCTGACGGATCTCTTCGACGACGAAGACGCTGCAGCAGATATATTTTCCCTTGAAGCGGCAACCAACCGACGCATGCTAGCCGAGGCCGATAAACTGAGAGAGCTAGACAAGCTCGACCTCGTCGGACGTATCCCAAATGGCAATGTTACCAATGCAGCGTTTTGCTATCCGTCACCGAGAGGAGCACGCTTCAATACCGAAGAACGCGGCGCGTGGTACAGCTCGTTTGTCCTTGAGACGTGCATCGTGGAAGTTAGTTTTCATCATTGGAAAAACCTGCAGGATGCTGGCTTCGAACACGACACGGTCACCAAGGACGAATATCTAGCTACCTTTGACGGCCGTTACCATGATATGCGCGAGCTCACTGACCATAAAGCACTCCATCCTGACGTGGATCAGGCTTATCCACACGGTCAAATACTGGCTCAAAGTATCTTGGCTGAAGACGGTCTCGGAATAATATTCAACTCACTGAGGCACCAAGGTGGGACTAACATGGTCTGTTTTCATCCGTCACTGGTTAACCGTGTTGTAAAAGGACAATCCCTTACCTTTGAATGGGGCATCAATCCCACCCCGCGTGTCAGCTGACCACTATAACTGCCTACCTTAAATGCGGCTATGGACCTATCTCAAGGATGAGCGTGACTGGCAAGGTGCCGCTTCGCTTGACGCTTATTACCGCTATCCTCCCGATAGAAAAGGCATACGGCCGCAGGATCACCTCAAGGATTACGAAGGCTACCTGCATGCAGACGGTTATGTGGGATACGAAAAGCTTTATGGCAGCGGCAAGGTCACCGAAGTAGCTTGCCTCGCGCATGTCAGACGCAAGTTCTTCGACCTGCACAAGGCAAACGATTCATTGATTGCCAAAGAGGCGCTTGAACGAATAGCAGCGCTGTACGGGATTGAGAAGAAAATCAGACAACAGCCGCCTGATATCAAAAGGCTTGTGCGGCAGACCCCGTGGATGTCCACCCACGATGCTACTTCAGTGGTCATAGCTGGTTCACCTTCAAACAAG
>JAESRJ010000283.1 GCA_016764715.1 Kordiimonadaceae bacterium
ACAAGACTTCTGTCCGAAATAGGCAATTGGTGTATCTTGGAAAGAACGACGTCTAATACGTTGTTCACCATCTCTTCCTGATCATTGGTAGTTAAAACCATAAGTGCCTCTCGTGAATAGGTTACAGCAGGCAGCGCAAGGAAATCGAAACGGAAATGGTCGTAACTGCGGCATTATATAAAGATGCGCTAGCTACGGGTACGCCATCAAACAGCTGGGCATTACGTCCTTCTCTTGATACGCCCTAAAGCGTTAAAAAAGGCCTACTGAAGAGAGAAAAATACGAACTATTATCGGTGCACACTCGAGGGAAACGGCTACGGATCAGTTGGCCACGCAATAAAATGGCCCATTCCAACGCCCTGGAGGGGGGAATAAAGAAAACAAGACAGGCTCAAAGCTGTAAGAGTTCTTAAGCGAATTTTACGCGATGGTGCCTTGGCTATTTATTCAGCAAGGCCCGGCGCGCGTCATTGACCCTTGCTGCCATCCAGTCACTGCCGCCTTTATCAGGGTGGCACTGCGCAATCAGGCGCTTGTGGGCTTCCTTAATTTCCTGATCCGACGCGCCGCTTTGCAGCCCAAGCACTTCTAGGGCGTCGTCGCGGCTCAGCGTAGCCGGAGGTTTTGGCCCACCAGCCGCCTTATCGCCGCCGCCAAAGCGCTTATAGAGAGACGCGAGTGTCTGGCCAAACCCCAGCATACGCCAGCCCGCGTATCCGATGGGGGCAATTGCTGCAAACCCGCGCCCAGAAGCCAGAAGCAGTACACCCAGAAGAACACAGACCCCAATGATACCCCATACCAGCCCAGTCTTGGCTGAAGCGACTTCGGCCTTGGACCACCAATTCAACAAAACCAGCAGTGCACCCGCCAACAATATGCCACCAAGGAGGAAACCGGCCATCTTATAGGGCCGCTTTCTGAAGGTCTTTCTGACGGAACGGCAAAGCTAGGCTATCCAATAATCTCCGAACCTCCTGCCGCGCAGCCACGTGTGACATCGACAAACCTTTGCCGTCTAAGCCGCCCGCTTCTTTCAAGTCCATCAGGGTAAGGCCGCGCGGGAACAATTCGCGGTAGACCACCCGTTCGCCCAGGCCCGGGATATAGCGAATCCCGATGCGTTTGGTCAGCTCGTTCAGCACGGCCTCCACACGCTCTTTGTTTTTTGCATGCAACGAACTCACACGGTTTCTAAGCACCACCCAGTCTATGCTGTTGCCATCTGCGCTGGCGCGCCGTTGACGCGCCTTCCACACCATTTCAGCATAAAGGCTCGGTCCTTCAACTTTGAATGTTTCTGCATTGACCTTTGCTAGAAGGTCCAAATCGACGAAACTATCATTCACAGGGGTAACAAGCGTATCGGCTGCGGTGTGCGCCAGCCGTGACAAAAATGTGTCACTTCCCGGACAATCAACCACTATTGCATCCACGCTAGAAGCTAGTTCTCCGTACGCAATTTCGAAGCGCGCTTTCTCATCCGCCTCGGCTTCATCAGATGTGCGGTGCACGGAGTTAGGCACAGTTTTCGCCTCGGGCATCGGTAGTTTGAAATCATGAGATTTACAGTAGGCATGGCGATTTTCGATATAGCGGGTCAAGCTTTTCTGCCGAGCATCAAGGTCAATCGTGCCAACACGGTAGCCTTCACGCAGCAACGCCACCACAATATGCATCGCTGTTGTCGATTTCCCCGAGCCACCTTTTTCGTTACCCAGAACAATCAARTGAGGACGGTGAGTARGCGATTTTTTAGACGTTGTCGCACTATCTGGCACTGATGGATACTCCCTCGAAATCATACTGCTTGGGTTNACTTCGCGCGCGTTCAATGCGAAATACCCTTTGAAAACGTGCCGTTTATACCACATATATACAAACGGCAACATATAACGCCAAGATATATAAATATCGGCAACGGGAAAACTAACAGCGTGCGAAATAAATTGCGGGCCATAACGGGGTATCTATTAGTAATAGCGTTGCTTGCTGTTATTCCCTTTGGCATTGCCCGCCACATGCTGTCTCAGTCCCGCGCAGGGGCCTTTGTGGAAGACCAGCCCAACTATCTGGCCCACCTACTCCCACCGACAGACTTCAAGGAACTATCAGCCCGTTTGGCAGGCATCCTCGACAAAGAAATGCACGAGATGCAATCCGTGCCGCGGGTTTATCTTTCTCGGCTGCCTGTGGTTCTACCGGAAATGCGCGACGCCCGCTTGAAGAAACGCCTATTCACCTCTGCGCTACTTCCTATTATTCTGAGGGCAAATGAGCTTGTCATCGCCGACAGGCAGCGCTTGTTGATTATTAAATCCAAATTGGATGCAGGGCGTTCCTTGCGAAAAGCCGAACATAAATGGCTTGCGACCACAGCATCGCAGTACCGGTTGACCATCGACCAATCAAATCTCGGAAACACGGTTACCACCCTGTTGCATAACATAGATATCATCCCGGCATCACTGGCGCTGGCGCAGGGTGCTATGGAAACAGGTTGGGGCACCAGTAACTTTGCCCAGAACGGGAATGCCCTGTTTGGCGAATGGGTCTGGGGTGACGACGCACAAGGCATCGTGCCAAGCGGCCGCGAAGAAGGCAAAACCCACAAGGTGAAGAGCTTCGACTATCTGCTTGATAGTGTCAGAAGTTACATGCTTAATTTAAACCGCCACCGGAGCTATAAGGGGTTGCGGGAACGCCGCGCGGAACTGCGGTCGCATTCTCTCACAGTGACTGGCGCCGCTTTGGCACCTGCGCTTATTGATTATTCACAGCGCGGCGATGAGTATGTAAATGATATTCTATCGATCATTAACTACAATGGTTTTGAGGCACTCGACCATGCACTGCTTGCAAAACTCTAAGCTCTCAGGAGCACCGCCGTGAACATCGTCCGTACAATAGCTGAACTCCGCGATCAAGTAGCGCTGTGGCGGGCTGATGGCCATTCTATTGGCTTGGTGCCAACGATGGGTGCCTTACACAAGGGCCATTTGTCACTAGTCGACGAAATTTCAGCCAACGCGAGCAAAATTATTGTATCCATTTTTGTGAACCCCACACAGTTCGCTGAAAATGAAGATCTGGACGCGTACCCTCGGCAAGAAGCTAACGACTGCAAAAAGCTAGAAGCTAGCGCGGCGTCCCTCGTTTTCGCTCCGTCAGAAAACGAGATGTACGGCACCGGGCACAAAACCCGTGTGACCCTGGACGGCATCAGCGAAATTCTCGAAGGCGCATCACGGCCCGGCCACTTTGACGGTGTCGCCACAATTGTCAGCAAGCTGCTGTTACAGTGTATGCCGGACATCGCAATTTTCGGCGAAAAAGACTACCAGCAACTTGCCGTTATTCGTCAAATCGTGCGCGACCTTAACATCCCAGTTAAGATACTAGGTGGGACCCTCGTTCGGGAAGACGATGGTTTGGCATATTCAAGCCGGAATGCTTACCTAAACCCCTTGGAACGAAAAATTGCAGGCCACTTCAATTTGATTCTTGCAAAACTGGTGGAAGCTGCGCCCGCATCCAATGATCTGCGCGCCCTTGAGGACCAAGCGACAAATGAGCTGCTAAAGGCCGGGTTTACTTCGGTTGACTATGTTCAAATCGTTGACAAGACATCCCTTAGAACGCTCGCCGCACTTTCGGGGCCTGCCCGCGTAGTCGCCGTCGCCAGGCTCGGCGCTATCCGTTTACTCGACAATATGGAAATCCAGAGCTAGCGGAAGAGACACTTCTTCAGCCTCTTGTTTGCCTCATAAAGTCGTTACATCATTGAAATTACAGCTTTATGCCATAGGTATTCTAGTATCATATAATAAGGGGAAACAGGCATGACAAGCACAGACCAACGRCCRCTAGGATCAGGATTTCACGCAAAGTCTACAGCACAAGAAGTGTTAGAGGGCATAGACCTCACTGGGAAAAACGTCATTGTAACAGGCGGTTACTCTGGCATTGGCCTAGAGGCTGTCAGGGCGCTTGTCGGCGCCGGTGCTACTGTCACGGTCCCTGCCCGCCGGCCCGATGTCGCCAAAGCAGCACTTTCTGAGGTTTCTGATAAAGTCGTAATTGCAGAAATGGATCTTGGCGACCTGCCCAGCGTCGCCCGCTTTGCCGCGGATTGGACAAACACCGAAAAATCGCTCCATATTTTGATCAATAACGCAGGCATTATGGCATGTGCAGAGAGCAAAATCGGCCCCGGCTGGGAACGCCAGTTTGGCACCAATCATTTGGGGCATATGGCACTCACCACAGCTTTATTACCTGCTTTGAGGCAAGCGAACGGAGCGCGCGTGGTAGCGCTATCTTCAACTGCCCATGCAATAACTGATGTCTTCTGGGACGATCTCCACTTTGAAAACAAACCCTACGAAAAATGGGCGGCTTACGGCCAAGCAAAAACCGCCAACGCGCTTTTTGCCTTGGCGCTGGATGAACGCGAACGAGCAGCAGGTATCAGATCATTCTCCGTCCATCCGGGCGGCATCATGACGCCCCTGCAGCGCCATCTCTCAGACGAGGAAATGGTTGCACTTGGTTGGAAAAATGCGGACGGCACTGTGCCCGAGCAAGTTCAGAAAATGTTTAAGACACCCGAACAAGGAGCCTCAACAACCGTATGGGCTGCAACATCCCCAGCGCTAGACGGCAAAGGCGGACTATACTGTGAAAACTGCGACATCGCCCAACTCGCCACCGAAAACAGCAAACGCTGGGAGCATGTCCGCGCTTGGGCCTGTGATAGGGAAAGCGCTAATAAGCTGTGGGCAATGAGCGAGAAGATGTTGGCGGAGGGCTAAACAACCAAAAGCGCTGGCGACGAATACACACTTACTTTACCAACGGCAACAAAGGACGCGGCTATTCAAAAACRNAAAAAGCAAGGCACACCSATGCGCCTTGCTTCTGGYCGCCTWGTAGAAGGCGGMTTTTACTTCTTCKCTTTCTTGCCCGCAATCGGCGCTGGTTTACGCGGGATCCGGTCGTCGCGCATTGCGGCATTGTAGATAAAGCTCGCCATAACAACGGACGCTTGCTTCAGGTCTTTCTCGTACGCGTGATCGAGCGTATCGATCTGGCTGTGATGCAGCTGCGAACCGTAATCAAGCGGGTCCTGAATGAACTGGAAGCCCGGTAAACCTACTGTATCAAATGGCTCGTGGTCCGTGCCGCCGGTGTGGTTCAGTGTCACCGTTTTAGCACCCAAATCATGAAATGGCTTTAACCAAGCCGCAAAGATATCTGCAGCAGCACTGTTGCCCTCGGCGTAAATACCGCGAATTTTTCCAGACCCGTTATCGAGGTTAAAGTATGCGGAAAACCGTTCAAACTCAGCCTTCGGCTTTTGCGGAAACTGGCCGTATTGATGCTCGTACGGTGCCATATATTTCAGTTTTTCGTCTGTGTTCATCGGCCGATCAACCAAATGGTCCATCACATATTGCTGTGACCCGTAATAGCCTTGCTCTTCGCCGCCCCATAAGCCCACCCGAATAGTGCGTTTTGGCTTGATGCCAATGGCCTTCAATATGCGTACGGCTTCCATAACCACCGCAGTGCCAGCACCGTTATCCACCGCACCGTCACCAACGAACCAGCTATCAAGGTGCGCACCTGCCATAACAATTTCAGGCCTGCGGCCCTTACCGGGGATCTCTGCAATGGTTGAATAGCTTTTCATGTCGTCCGTATGGAAGGTCACATCGACATCAATGCTGAATTTCACAGGCTTCTTGTCTTTGAGCAAACGTACGGCCCGCGTATAATGCTCATAGGCCAGGCTGATGGCAGGAATTGTCGGCAACTTGCCTTCAAGGTGCTGGTAAGCGGACGCTTCAATAAGCATCGCCTTACGCGGTGAACGCCGCACCATGGCAATAGCACCCTCTTTGGCGAGAAACCGCTCGCGCGCATAAAAGAAGCTTTTGTATTTCACCCAGCTGTCAATGCCGCCACCGCCACCAGAAGGCACGTTGAAGGTTTCCGTGTTCTCAAGGCTGGCATCATCGCGGCGCCTAAAGACCTTGTTGCTGGTCTCGCGCTGTTTCGGCACTTTGTCGACCATGACAATTTTGCCTTTGAGTTTACCTTCCCACTTCTTGAAATCCTTCTTGCTGCTCAGCGGCGCATGGATAACATCGCCTTCGAGCGCCCCGTTAGTACCTGGATGCCAGCYAATAGGCATAGCATATAGCTGGGTCTTGCGCGGCGCTGTCATGAACACTTCAATGCGGTCCATTGTCCAACCTGGCCCGAAATCAAAACCTTCAAGGTGCGCGTTCTTCAGACCCCATTCAGTAAGCTTGTCTTTTGTCCATTCATTGGCCTCTAACATACCAGGGGAGCCGGTTAGGCGTGATCCAATATTGTCGGTCAGGTGGCTTAGGGTTTTCATAACCTGCGAACGGTTAAAGCCCTCATCGCGGATTTTGTTGATAACATCCAGATCAACCTTTTCCTCCGCCTGAACAGCAAAAGTAAGGCTGGTCGCCAGTATTAGCCCTGTCAGAAACTTCTTCAAAACATACCCCTTTTAATCTCGTAAGCTCTGCCTGCTCACCCAACAGCGATCGCAGATAGTATTGCTGTATACCTGATACAGACCCTGGCCTTTTTTGGCTAGGGAGTTGCGGCAAGGCGAGTTCGACGCTATTTTTTAGGCCTCAAAATGCCTGCTAAATATCTCTCAAGTACCATTCATATTTGTTGAAGGGCTTAAGGGGCTCCACGCCAGCCAGGACAAAACGCGTATCGCAGGACCATGCATCAAACCGCTTGAAAAACACGCTCATATCCTTTGTCCACGGCAAATCCAGTTGGCGCACAATCGCATCCATATGCTCAGGGAAACGGACATAGTCGCCAAAGGCATCACTTTCATTGATCACCAAGTTCGAGAGCCTGCCCATGAAACAAATTCTATCCACTTTACGTTTGCCGTAATGCGCTGGCAGTGTTTCAAGTTCCGCTGAGATTTTCTTGGCGACAGAGGTCACCAGTTTTGGTGCCCCGATAAAATTAGATTCGACCCCGCCAAAACTATCCCCCTTAATGCTATTTGCCGCTTGCAGCGCACGGGTCCGCAAATCGCTAGGCAACTCGCGAAAGCCGCTCACCATCCAAAAAGCGAT
>JAESRJ010000284.1 GCA_016764715.1 Kordiimonadaceae bacterium
AAAAGCGATTTTCTCGAAAAATACAACGTTTTTTGTCACGCTGAATATGCGATTGTCTTTTTGATAAAAAACCTGGATTACTGAAATTGTTCGTAAAAATTTCGTGTTCGGATTTATGACTACTGCGTTTCCGAGCCGACTTTCGGCATATGCGCCGGTGCGGGCGGGGTGTTGCTGTAATAGCCGAGGATCGTGTAATTACCCGTCATTAAAGCGAGCTGCTTACGGGTATTGTCATCGCTGATATCAGTATCTGTTGTGCCGTCGGCAAGGCCAACATACACGCCTTCCCCCTCAATTACCGAGCAACCACCAACGGGCACAGAACCAAAGGTGTCCGCGCCGGACAGCGTGCGGCGTGTGGCCAACATCGGCGTCGGCACCGGCATTTGTCCAGTAGATTTAGCATCGCGCACACATATCTGGATCATCCGAACGACACCCGCAAAAGGTTCCACCAGCGCAAATCCCTGCCCCGGCTGCAGCTGAAAAGACCCAACTAGCGGGCGCTGGTAGGCATGAAAATAGAGCTTCTCATCAGCCATATTTTCAGCCGCGCTTGCCTGCGCATACACTGTCGCAGGTAAAAACTGCGCAGCGAATGCCACCAATACCATACTTATCAATTTCATTTTTCAAGCGCCCTTTAATGCCCAGGGCAAAAATGTTTTCAGCCTGCGCTGAAATATGCCCGTTCCTCAATATGAAGGAGGACAGCACTTCAGATCAACTGAAATTACAAAAACGGCTTGAGCGCTTCGCTTGGGCTTACCCCCACAGAGATATCATACGTAAAATACTATTGCGCTGCCACGGGAATATCATTTTTCCGTCGACTTGGGTGACTAGTCGGCATCTAAACAGCCTCGGTTTCTGGCTCCTCGGCTGTTTCCGAAACGTTGGGCGTCCGCAAATCCTTCAGCGATGTCCAGACAAACTGATCAATACTTACACCATCAGGGCCTACTACAGTTTCGATTTTCCGTAGACCGAGCGTTGGCGGGACCTTGCCCAGCCGGTACAAAGTAAGATTTTCCAAAACAAAAGCCTTATC
Source organism: Kordiimonadaceae bacterium (assembly GCA_016764715.1). Classification (GTDB taxonomy): domain Bacteria; phylum Pseudomonadota; class Alphaproteobacteria; order Sphingomonadales; family Kordiimonadaceae; genus Kordiimonas. The sequence goes on from JAESRJ010000284.1 coordinate 1,055, forward strand.
GCTGTAATTCTTGAAAATGACTTGCAAAAGCTCGTAAAACTCGTCGGACCAGCCATGTCTTGCGGCTTCGTCCCTTATACTTTCTGCTATTTGGGAACGCGGGAAGGCGGTCTGGGCTAGCGCATAAAGTTGGAACATATCGCTTTTAGCTTTTGACGGCGGCCGATCTTTGCAGCGAAAAAGCCCATCTTCAATGTAATTTACCCAATAACTATAAGCCTCAGGGAAATGTGCGATCTCCGCAGGCAGCACCGCCATATGCTCGTAACAGGCTTCAAGTGCCCTCACGGTACCGATACAGCCCTTGTTTTGTTCCCAATATTGCGGGACACCTTCCACCCAATACCGGTACAAGTGCAGGCAAGCGTGAAAAACATGGTGTAAGGATTGGTTTGGCGCGGTCCAGATAACGGCGCCAGAGGTGTTCCATTCTAAAAAAACTGTATCGCGGCCGGGGCGCATGCTTTTGGTTTCGCATTCGGCAATGTCGCGGAACATCAGAGGGCGGCCAGTTGCTTGCAACGAATCTATGATATGATCGGCCCGCTTAACCAATTCACCTAAATAATCTGAACAATACATACTTCCTACACCTAACATTATGCGCTGTTTCTCAGCGATGGTTTCATTCCCTGCCCGCTTGGTTATCAAATAGGCCACCCCTGCCCACTGTATCTTTACGAAATATACCGATCTGTGTCCGCTTCGGCCCGGCCTAGCGAAATACCGATATCGGTTGAACTCCACCCGTGGATACACAGCGAATCGACCATGCCGTTGTCTGCCACCCGGGAAAGCCAAATACGCGCTCTATGCAGCCGGCGCTTGGCTGTTAGCAACTGTTTTCGCGTATCTCCGTCCTCCAGGAAACCGCGGTTAACCAATTGGTCAAACACCAGAGAGGCAGAACGGAGCGCAGCTCGCAGTTCGATCAGCGAAATGTCGTCAATGAACGGGATGAACGATTCGAGCAGTTCTTCCTCTGTCGCCATGGGCGGCACATCAGGCATCGGCAAGTTCCCAGAGTTTGCCAGCCGCATTAACAGGGCGCAGTGGAGTTCTGCATATAGAAACGCATTCGCTAGTTCGTGCCCAATCACTAATCTACGGTCTTTCAGCATCAACAGTTTTCCATTTGGTTTGGGTTCGGTTCCAACACAAAACACAAGTGTCTTCATACGGGGCCGCACTGCCTTAGCAGCTGCGCTCCCTTACTCAACGCTTACAAATAGAGAAACTGTTTGGTCCGGTGATACGTCGTCTATCTCGAGCAAAGACAATGCATTACCATCCACCTGCAGCCTACATCCGGGCTTTTGGCCCTGATGCCTTCTTTACAACATAGAATATACCATTTCAGTGGTTATAATTCCCTTAACGTAAAGGGTTAACAATCCAGTAATCATGCGGGTTTGCGGAGAAATTGAACAAGAATAAACCACTAGATGTAATTCTCTAGCATCTTTAGTTCAAGTCTGATGGGAAAACGTGTTTAGCCCCAACTAACACGTTTATGAACGGCGACGTTTTCCGGTTTTATTTGCACCAATCCGCTTTGCCCGGAGCTTACCAGCGACGCGCGAACAGTTAGGTTCGCTGGAAGGTCTTTGCGCTTTTTTTCAAAAGGGAAACTCTTGGATCAATTTCCCGGACAACTTCTGGAGCACAGGGCACCTAACCGCTAGCCAAACACTTTTTGCGAAAGCTGCGGTCTTTTTTCAAGTACCATTCGCGGCTCATAGCGTCACTGCGGTTTGCAAATTTTTCTGTATACAAAATCTGCCACTGCCTGCCCCTGGTAGACTTCGCGCCGGTTCCAGCATTGTGCGCTGCAAGCCTTGCTTCCAGATCCGTTGTCCAGCCAACGTAAGTCCTGCTGCCATCAAGCGCGCCAAGCAGATAAACAAAACAGGGGTAAGCCACCATAAAGTATATCCCGTATCAAAGCAGTGCGCTGCGCGCAAAAGAAAAGCCCGCTCTCAAGTTTCAGGTCTTGAGAACGGGCATATTCGGTCACTATGGCTGAAGGCAGATTAGCAATGTTATTGAGAAAGATGCAAGCATTTTTTTTAATTATACTTGCCAACCTACTGAAAGCTCTTTATTGGCACCGCCGCTATTTTCGCAGTGCACCGAAATCCTTCCACTCGCCTCGCCCTAGTCAGCGCTCCAACCCGCTGAAAGTACGGTATAAAATACGAACCGTAATATCCCCATGACCACCGGTTCTATTCCAGAATTCATGCCTGCCGGTTATGGTCTCTTAGGCCACTGAAAAGAAAAACTGTAGTTACGATCAGGCTAGGAAAGCCGCTCGAGGGTCGTATCTCCCACTTCCTACCCGCGCCCACGGTAGCGTYAAATTTTCGAAGTACACTAGATAGCTGTTTTTATCAGGCGGCGCGGGCTGCCCTAACCTGCTTTAGTGACGCACAATCTTTGTAAAACCAACAGAAAGAGCAGCTGAAAAATCAGGATCCCCGACAGGCCCGCCTACAGTATTAATAATCGGCTCTCCGCCCATTGGTTCCTCAACACTAACGAAAGGATAAGGCCTTTTTACCGGATAACGCGCGGGAGCCAAAGCCCCCACATGAAACGGTAAGCCACAGCCAAGATCAACGTATCTGACTTTTAATATTGCCGCCTCTGGCGACATCATCTCTTCAGAAAAACTACTATCCTGAAAGGGACGCACCGTCATCACACCTAAAATGAAGCGGGCTGCGCCCTCTTTATCTGCAAGCGGCACCTGCAGGGCTTCAATGGTTTTGTAAAGCCCGTCATGCAACCTAACCGAGCGAAGCAACCTGCCTGCGCAAATTTGTTGACCGCATGTGCTGATGAAATTTTCATAAAAGCGCCAATCAGGCTTTAGCATCACGTCAAACACCCTCTGGTCTGATGGCCTACCACCAAGATTTTCTTGCAGCTCACTGCCGATCAACCGCACAGCCAACCCGCCGAGTGGCTCCCGTTCGACGATATACAAATAGGGCAGTAAACGCGCTAACTTTCCGGGGCTGAACGCAGCCTTAGGAGGCGCCTGATCAAACCGACGTGACATTTCCTGCCAACAACGAATTAGTAATGCAAATTCAAGAGGTTGATACTGCATTGAGATCTCCATCGCCCCAACGAATGAAAAAAATACAATTTTAGTGACTTGAAAAAAAGCTCCGATTCAGAGCTTACCGGAGACCATACAAATAACCTACTGTTTCAAGCGCAACCAACTATCCTTTTGGGGTACGCCTTCCTGCGAAATCACTCTTCTTTTCTCCTTTGAGTTCGGACAAAAAACCAACATGCTCAGCGCGTTATGGGCCTATAATCTTAAGCTCAACAGAGGGCGGTTTTGCCTGAATATTGTCAAAATATTCACACCTTCCCAACATTATGAAGTTGGGGTGATACAACTTTAATGATAATTATGCCAAAGGACTCGGCTTTTAGCGCTCGCGGTATTCCACCTATCCGTCAGCGTCCTGACGGCCAGACACCTCTTGCTCAGTTAAACGGTGCCAATAATCTATGCGCGGTAGATTATCTGAGCACGCCAGTCCAGTCCCAGTGCAGGAAGACCCAGCGCTTTAGGCCGGCGCACCGAACCCAACGTCAAAATAATAACAATCAACCAATTCTGCAGACTGCAGGCCATTCTCGTTTTGCGGCATCACAGTAAGCAGCTTACTGTGATGCGTAGCGCTGCCCTGCAATGGTTCAATTTTGGCGAGACCAACTATGTATTTGTGAGCGCCGTCATTCGCCGCTAGCGGCAAAAATTTGCACGTCACACTCCATTTTGCGCCGTCTAAAAACACTCCGTCCACGCGCAACAACGCCCCGCAGGGCTGCTCGCAAACATGTTTTTGCATTTCCGCAATGAGACCCAGCTGGTTAACCGCAGCGAAAGCAACCGTTGGTCCGCTGGCACCCGCTCCCGCGCCGCGGCCACTTAATGCCTCGCCGACAAGCCGGGGCTGCCAGGCCTCGCCAGCAGTATGTTCCAGCATATAAAGATGCGGTAGTAAATCTGGCAAAGAAACTGGGCTGAATTGCAATCGTTTTGGGATTGCACATTGACCCTGCAAAGATGAGGGGCGTGCGGCCTCGTTGATCGACGCTGCTAGCCAGCGCCAATAAACCTCGAAATCAGCAAACATGCGCTTGGTTACCCGGCCCTTATACAAAAGATACCCCTTTTTGGTTGGCTAAAGACCCTATCAGTTTTCGATTAATAGGATATGAAGCCGCGAGCGGCGCTAGCTACCGCTTGCGCCCCCAGCGCGAAGACGGTTTTGGCAGTTCCTAGCGGACGAGGCCTGGCAGATTGCAGCACCCTGCGATCTGGATGTGCTAATTTGTATCTTCCTAAAGGGTGAACAGGTGTTTCCTTTTTCGCCGGTACACTACGGAAAGGCCGAGTAACGTCTTTGCCCTCTTCCGCATTGCTTACGCTATGGGCCTGACTGGCTCGGCTGCTGCGACCGCCAGCCCAGCGCGCCGTAACCCGGCCATACCTAGGCGTACCGTTTTCGAGCGCGGGTAAGCCTGTTCCGACATCGATCAATTGAACTTCACTGCGCTGCGCAGTGCTGCTCGCCCAGCCAGCGGGTTGCTGTTCGCGGCGCCGCCCTTGGTTGGCTAGAGCTGTAAACTGCATCAGACCTGCAACATGCGCACTGCCGTGTTTTTCGGCAGCAAGTGGCAGCAACAATGCCTGATAGCCCCGCACATTACCGCCCCCGACTTGAAAAGTGCGCTTCACTTTTACACCGTTCGGATGCCCCAACTTGCTTGCAACAAGGCCCAGAAGCCACTTGTACTCTTCAGGGGCCTCAGTTTGAAGGAAGTTCAGTTCCGGAGGAGATTTTTCGGCAAAACAAGTGCCTGCCTCAGTTGCTTGGTTTTTTCCTGCTTGCGCGGGCTGAAGCCATCCACTGATCGGCATTACAAATATAGCGGGCCCGGGCAGCCCGCTGCTTGCACGCACAAAATCATGTTTGTACGGCAAAACCGTTTGCCCCATCTCCGGCCGCTCAATTGCGCGGCGCGCTAAGTGCAAACTGTTCCAACGGTCGTGGAAACTGTTAAAATTATTTTGTTGGGGAAGGCTTAAATTCATCATGTTTGCTCCGCAGAAATGGCTTTGAGTATTTGACGGCGTAGTTTTCCGTGCGCTTAACTTTTTAGAGGCTATGGCTATGTGCGGCGCTATTGCTGCATCGCGATAATTGCGGCCAACCACAAGAGGCCAGCTTCATAGTGGCGCTTCAACGTCCAGCGAGACATGGTTACGCCCAATGAACGGCGAACCTTGGCCCACGGAATACGCGTCAAAACCTCCCCGTCTTGATGCCAGGCCGTCCAGAATAAAATTTGTCGATCCATCAAGTCAGGGAGCAACAGCAGCAGATCGAGCGTTGGCTGCATGGCGTCAATTTCGGCGGGCGCTATGCGAAGGCTGCGCCTCGCAGCAAAGTCGCTCATATCAACGGACGTATAGTTTCCGGGTTCGCGGGCCATTTCCGGCCATACGGCGCCGCGCATGCGCAGAAAACCCCGCTCGCGGTCTGGCAACCGCCGTAATGTCCAGGCTGCGGTTACTAGCCGAGCTTCCATCACTGGCGCAATCTCATGCTTGCCGACAGGGCCTTTTTGCACCAAGCGGTCTTGTGCTGAAAGGGCGCGTCTACTTTCTGCACAAATTTTATTGGCCGATGCTTTTAAAGCCTGTTTTGCACTCATACGCATGGCATTGCTCCCTTGCCTGAAGGAGCCGTGGGTGCATTCAAGCTAACTTCCGGAGCTGCTTGCGCACCAGCTGGGCGGGGCGCATTTTCTTTTGGCGCTGGACGCCAACGCCAAAGAACGCAGTAATCCTTATAAATTTCGTCAGGAATATCTGCATTGAAGGCGTGGCGCGGGTCATTACCGAGGTCTGCCGCCATAAAAACCGGATGGGTATCGCCAATGTGCCAATGCTGGCTCATATAATCGCCGAGGAACCGGTTTTTTGGGTCCCCTAGAAGCCGCCGCCAATGGAGCGGATCGGCTTTGATAAACTGAGTACTAGC
>JAESRJ010000285.1 GCA_016764715.1 Kordiimonadaceae bacterium
GATATCGTTGCCGCTCATATCCATATCGACGTTGAAGTCAATCAGGGTGCTAGAGAACGCCGCAACCACCGTACCACCAGCTGTGAAGCCCATACGGTTAGCGTCTATGCGGTACATGCCTGTGTCAGGATCGGAAGCAAAGCCATACGCGGGATTGGTGGCAAGACCACTATCAGATGTGTATTTAGGAGCGTCCACAGTCCCCGCGAAGGTGGCGTTTTGCGATGTGTCGAGCGTCAGAGCAGGCGAATTTCCACCAGATGCCAAATAGAGCGCCCCTTCTGCTCTAACGGCAAAATCATCAGCGGTACCCGCTGAAATCGCCGCGCCAGCACCGCCGCCGATAAAGGCTAGATTTGAGCTGCCATCGACCTTCAGGAACGTACCACAGTTGCCTGCTGCTGCGCTGTTGGCGCTAATTTTGAACCAGTTTCCGCCTCCGGCACGAATAATAAGTTGGCTCTGTAGATTTAGATCGCCCGAGAAAGTGGCCTTGTTTGCACTGCTATCCCAATCTAGCCACGTAGTAGTGTCTGTGCGGAGTGACATGTCTCCTGCTCGGGTGGCGTGGTTTACGGCGTACAGGCCGATATTGGCCCCGGTATTTGTTGCCACTGATCCTGAAATAAGGAGGTTTTCTGTATCGTTGTTTGAAGTAATGCCSCCTGCAACAGCTACGTTTCCTGAGAAGGCCGCGTCACCTGAGCTATTCTTGATAACCAGCGCGTAGTTACCGCTCGTCACATCGCGTATTGTGAAATAGTCATTTGAAACGCCGCTTTGACCGCCGCCAAACAACCATTGCTGCGCACCCGTGGAATTTTCAATGAGCACGCCTGCCTTATCGGTGAACGCGGTTACATCATACTTGTTTTTGATCGAGACTACGGCGTTTGAAGTAGCGCCTCCTATGCTGAGATCGTTCGAGAATACCCCATCACCTGAATTATCAATTGTAAAATGTGTCGTTCCATTAAGACCAAATTCTAAATTGAAATTGGAAGCACTGGACCCCGAAGCCGTTATAAAAGGCAGCCCGCCGCCCCCGGAAATCGAAGTGAAACCATTCGAAAGGTCAATACGGCCTTTAGAGCTAGTACTAGATAGTTTGACCCTGTTGGAAGCAATGACATCGCCTGCAAAGGTGGCGTCTCCGGTCCCAGGATTTACCGTGAATTTAGCCAAACCTGTTAGGTCCGCATTATCGCCGACTGCGAACAGGCCCGCTGCTGTCGTACCCACGAATGTGTTGAAGGTACTGCCTCGGTACTCGTGGGCTATATTGGCGTCAGTTCCTCCGCGTGTGAACACAGAGTTGACGGCGCTAGTCTCGTCAACCGTTAAGGTTCCTTCTGCCTTTATGTCGCCGCCGAAGTCCACGTTACCGGAACCCTTAACATGAATACTGTTGACCGGTGCTCCGCCCTCAATCTTGAAAGCGGCAAAGCCGGACGGTGTTGTGACAGCAAACGTACCAGTACTATTTTCTACTATCCAAGTACTGATACCCGTTACAGTGTTTGTCAGCTCAAGCTTGGCGTAGTTAGGCCGTTTGGCAGTAATGATCCCGTTTGCTTCAAGGTCGCCCGTAACATCAACTTCACCGCTAAGGGTAACGGTTCCTGCATTGGACGCGGTGCCGATAAATATGTCGCCCGCTACACCAGCGGTTGTTGCGGAGCCGTGCAGGTAAACACGGGGTTCGCTGCCTGCACCCGACCCGAGCATAAGTGTCATGTCAGTTTCAGGAACCAGTCCCCTATAGGCGTTCTGGCTGCCCGAAAGATARATATGTTTGTCCTGCGCCAGGTGCACATCGCCCGCGAACRCGGCGTCCTGCGAAGCGTCCAGTGTTAACGCCTCAACRCCGCCGGTTGTGAAGCCGATTGTATTAGCGCCTGGCCGGTACATGCCTGTATCTTGGTCACTTGCAAAGGTATGCGAGGGGTTACCTACATCCCCGTTACCCGAGATGAATTCCAGTGCGTCCGCTGTGCCGTCTTTCAGCAATACACCGTCGACAGTGACACCAGCGTCCGCTGTTAGTTCGCGGATCAGGTCGGTGTTTAAATCAGGGTTCAACAAAAACGCTGCCGTCGCGGCGCAGTAGATGCGGGCCTGGCCGGAAAGGTCCAGCGGCTGCGCGGCTGATTTAGTTAAGGTGCCGGCGTCCAGCGTTTCTGAAACATCTGTGCGCTGCAAAATGCCACCAGCCAGCAAAGTGCCGGTGCCGATTTCGTAATTTTCGCCGTCCTCAATAACATAAATAACACCATCACCGGGCGCAAAGGCATCGGTGAAACGGACATGGCCTGCAATGGGGCCGCCGAGCGAAATGTCGCCTGTGCCTACAGTCGTGGTAAATTCCCGAACGCGGTTCGCCAGCATGGTCATGTATCCTTCAGTGATGGCTGCAATAAAAAAGGCGAGACCCGAAGGTCCCGCCCAATAAATCTAGGGGTTCGTGAGGCCTACGCTTTGAACTGCAGAAGCTTYAGCGCGTCTGCATTCACCAGCTCACCGCCCACGCGTTTGGTGGCGTAGAAACTAACGCGTGGCTTGTTGGAGTATGGGTCGCGCAACACACGAATGCCTGCACGGTCAACAAGGGTGTAAGCCCGCTCAAAGTTACCAAAAGCGATCGCAAATTCTTCGCCGGCGTCTGCGGCCGCACCAGTWGCATCTGCATCGAAATCAGGCATGTCTTCAGCTTCAATYACAGGGAARCCMAGYAGCATATCATGCTGGCCTTCCATTAACCCTGGACGCCAAAGGAAGTTATCGTCTTTGTCTTTGAGTTTGCGCACAGCCGCCAGTGTTTTGCGGTTGAGAACAAAGCTAGCGCCCATGCGGTACCGGGCCTTCAGCGAATGCACGAGATCAATCAGGATATCGCCAGCCTCTAACGCCTGAAAACCCGCAGCTGCGCCGGTTGTTAAAACGCCGCCGAGCGCATCAATTTTGGCTACATTGTCAGCATGCAAAAAGCCTTTTGGTTGCTCTATACCCGTGCCGTTTACAATGGCTTGGCCTTCACGGATGGCAAACTCTTCCGCCACTTCTTCCATCAACCACATTTCAGCGTCAAACTGCATATCGTCAAGCGCACGCTGGGTTGCGGATGCGTTGGAATAAACCTCACCTGGTGTGATGACAATTTCTTCCAGTGTTGGTGTTGCTGTGTCAGCGCGGGTGCCGTCTTCTGCAACCCATCCTGATACAGTTGTTTCGCCGAYGCTCAGCAARCGGCGGTAATCGCTGGTTTCAATTGTWTGCACTTTAACAATGCCGCGAAGGGGAGATAGGTCCCGCAGCTGACGCTCGATTTCCATATCGATCACTTTTGGCACAGCAAAGCCGCCGTCGCCGCCAGTGCTTGTGGAAAGTGACTTGGCCTCGTAAGCCTTCACTGCTGCATCATCACCCTTTTGGATGAAGCCATTTAGGAAAGCATCTTTATGCTCAATATCGTCGCTGGAGGCTTCGGATGAGCCGTTGCCGCCGGGGCGGTGCATTTTTGTTTCCATCATATCTAGGCGCTCCTTCAGGTCGAGAATTCCATTTTCCGCTGCGTCGGAGTAATCGTCGATCGCGGCTTTAAGATCAGTCATTTCCATGACAGTTCCTTTCTTTTTTATTTGTAGGGATGCCGCTTCCGCTGCCTTTGGTTGGCGCAAGAATTGGCGTTCAAGGTGGCCGCGATTTCCCACCCGCATCTCGCTGGCAAGGGGCCATAAAAAAAGCCACCAGCATCACGCTGGCGGCTTTTAATCTGTGTGCCACACCGGGACGTGGGGCGTATTTTTAGAGACCTAGAACATGTGCTGCATCAGGTACATTGGAAAGAATGCGACACATCTTTCACTTCAATTTTGGTACCGCTATGGATACCTGCACCAGAAAGCGTTTTATCTTCGTTCAACCGTATACCGCTTTTCYGCAGCTCAAACTTCTTCATCTTAAGGTCAAACTTATCAGCAACCTTCTTTTTGAAACTACACACACTTTCCGTCTTCAGGTCATCAACGCTTATTTTCAACTTGGCATCGCCTTTAAAAACCAAAACCCTAGTGGCAGCATTAGCCGCAGATGATGCAACAACAGCTATCAAGGCTGCACCTATAATTAATTTCTTCATAATATCCCCCAAAATTGTAAAATTCAGCTTGAGGATTATTCCTAGCACCAATAAGGTGAACAAACAAGGAACATAAATCAAGGGGTCACACACGTGAAGAATTTCATTTCCGGAGCTATTGCAGGAGCAACTCTCACTAGCATTATAGTATTCTTCACTATCTTTGAGCAGGATCCGAAGCCTCAAGTTTCGCCTCAAAGTGTTGAGACAGATACAGTTGTCAGATCAGATGTTTCAGGCGAAAACGCAAATCAAAGTGAACCGATGGACCCTATGCTTACCGGGTTTTGGACCAATCTACTGAGAAACGTAAAGTTAAATAAACCAATTGAAGGCGGCCCAGGGTTCTTCGATGACATTGCCGATGATGTTGAAATCATTAAAATACACACCGTTGATCCTCTGTACGGCATCACCCGCAACGACATTAAACAAACCTGTCTTCATTTGTTTGGAAACGAAGACTATCCAGATTGGAAAAATGGTTTTTTTGTTGATATTTTTCTCAAACCTGATGCCAGACGCAAATTGGCAGACACCTTACTGGCGCGGGACGGCGTCAGGCATTCCATTCGCCTCCTTGATATGGAAATAAACAGCTTCATTGCAGATACTAAGTTGGCAAAGGCTTTGAGCGAAAATGCTGAGATATATCCACCGTTGGACGACACAGGCTACGACGAAAAAAATATAGATGCGGCGCTTACAGCGATAGAACCCGATTTCAGTTTCACGGTTCAAAGAAATGCAACTTTAACAGGGTTAGCCTTCGCACAAACACTTAATGGCAAAACACCCATCGCTATGTGCAGCACAAAAATGGATATCAACGACCTACCTGGCTATGCGTTGTATCAGAAGCTCAAGCCAGGCTGGAAGCAAGCCTCGTTGGCTGATTAATACGAGCTGGCCAAAGCAGGGCTAACTCAAACCGAGCGTACGGGTCAATGTCCCGGCTATGTGTTCAACCAGCAATACAAAGCGATAGGGAAAGCTCAATATGCCAGAGGAAACATCAATGGGGACTCAAGATGCAAAACCCGGCCCATGGAGACTGAAGCCATTTTACCGAGGGCTACTTGTCGGCATGCTAGTCGTCGTATTATTATATGAAGCAGGATTAAAAGRMWNGCMCYSWAWGMMYWCCGAACCTCAAAAATCTGACCGATATGTCCGCGGAATATTTGCCGGCATAGCTTTAAGTTTCCTCTTTCTTTTCATAGTCGCCAATGCCCCAGACTGGTTGGTGCCAGAATGGTTGGTTGGCGAACCTGACATATATTCCGAAACCGATGTGCGGTACCTGAGACAAAAGACCAGTGTAACTTCCCCTATTTTAGGGCCAAAATGGGAACCGACACTGGTAAACATCGGGCCAGCAGGCGAAATCAGGAGTACCATTTACGACACACCCATCTTATCACTTTATTCTGTTCAAAGTGCCTTTGAATTGAAACCGGATATGGTTGAAAATGTCTGCATCCAATCGGCACGCGCCGACTTTGGTGGTTTAGAGAAATGGACTGCACTAATCAGTTTAAATAATAAAAGCGCCATGTCAGAAGCTTATGAAAAACTGATCAGCCAAAGTGGCGGCACAGGCCGCCCACTTGCTTTGACGCGTTTCAACCCGTCGTTCGGTGATGATGTAATGACGCTGCGCCACGTAGAGACAGTTTTACCCGATCCGAGTAAAAACGTCGCGGCTTTCACGGTCTATTTCGGCAGCAATGATATGTATGCTTTATCAAACATTCTCATCATTCTTGAGCCCACGCATATTATCAAGCCCTGCACCAATAGTGATAAAGTGGACATGAAAATCTTTAACCGCTGGCATGACCGCTGGAACGGTGGTTTAGGCTCGGGGCTTACTTTACCCTCCGGCCATATAGACCGTGGCCATTGGTAAACGAAACAAGTTCAACTTTTTCAAGGATACTTTATATGGATGACAACCACCGAAAATTACGGCCTTGGCGGCTTAAACCTTATTATCGTGGGATGGTAACTGGTATGCTGATTATCATTATTTATTATGAAGCATCTTGTACATCAATGGTTATGTAATTCGCACAATGTAGGCACACGTTCCTTTTGATGCTTTAATTCGAACTCCYATTATCTTTACTAGACTTCCATGTTTACCACCAAAAATAACCTCTAACCAACTAGCGTCATTATCTCTCACTTTAACTGCTTTGCTAAAGCTGCCTTTACCATTACGCACATTAAATATGGCTTTTCGGGCAGTAGGACCTCGATCCGACCAATAATTATACCTGACCTCTGCCTGAAAGCTGACAGAGTTGTCCTGAGGAATTATTGAGATAGTCATCCATTCTTTGCGAATACTATAAAAAGCGCCGAATTTCTTCTCTTCACCCTCATAAATTTGTACCCTCTGTTCCGCACGTTTAGTGACTAGCATTTCTGTCCGGTTTTTTAACTGTTGAGTTAATGCAAGTATGTCAGGGCCAACATATATGTTGTCAATCTCAAGCCCCTTAAACCCCTTCGCGGTGATCGCTTTGGCGCGGGAGCGGGAGAAGCCGTTTTCGCGCAGCAGACGCTCGAATGCCCGCGCGTTATCGATCAATGGGGCATCGTCAATCATCGGGGTTTCTGTCATGGCGGGTGTTTCCTTAAAATATGATTTCACACTGCTAACGCGGGCCATCTCGTTGGCTGGGAAAGTCACCAGCGAAATTTCCATCAAGTCAGCTTTCAGGATAGTGCGGGTGCCTGTTGCCGCATCGCGGCTGGCTTCTTTGGTGACGAACCCAATTGAAAGACCGTTCAGCGCGCCCATTTTCAGCAGCTCGTAGGCTTCTTTGCCTTTGCCGCTTGTGGCCAGTTGGCCTTTTACATACAGCCCGTGCTTGTCTTCGCGCACCATGTCAAAGCGGCCGATAGGCTGCTTCTGGTCGTGCTGCCACAGCAAGGCGGGCATGCCGCCTTTCAGGCTTTCGGCGAAAGCGCC
>JAESRJ010000286.1 GCA_016764715.1 Kordiimonadaceae bacterium
GGCCCCTGGCGGTCCCTACCGTCGATGGAGCTTGGCTTCACGGCCGCCTATTTTGATGAAAGCGGACTCTATTCTTTTGGCCGCCAACCGGAAGCCCTGCACTGGAACATATACCAGCTAGCTGGCTCCTTCGCTGATATCTGCGAAGAAGACGCCCTGAAGGAAGCGCTCTCGGAATTCCCGGCGCTTTATCATTCAGCGCTGCGTTCGAAACTGCTTGCTCGTGTCGGGGTGAAGCCGCAAGGCGACCAAACAGACGATACCATGCTGAAACTTATGAACGGTTTCTTGGCCAGTAATGCGCAAGGCAGTCGTATCGGTTACGAACGTTTCTTCTTCGATTGGTTCGGCGGCGGCGTAAGTAAAGACCGTGCTTTGGCCGGGCCTGAGGCTGCCCGGTACAAACACGCTGAAGCGAAGGACTTAGTGGCAGTTTTGTCCCAATATGCCTCAGCCAGTGACAATGCCCTAGGCGCCCCCTATTTCCAAAACGGCGCACCCTGCACTTTGCTGATCGACGAAGTTGAAGACCTATGGTCCCATATCGCTGAACGCGACAACTGGGGGCCTTTCAACGACAAAATTGAGGCGATCCGCCAGATGGGGAACGCGTTGCAGGCCAGTTAAACCTCACTCACCTCAAAGCCAACGCCAGCCTTCACTTTACGCAGTATAAAGTAGGCCAACAGACCAACCGGCCCGAGCACAAAGGTAAAAATCTGACACGGCAGCACCCAGAAGTGACTAATACCGCGGCGCATAGCATCGCGGCCAATCCATGCCCCAATAAAAAGATCGAATACCAAATAATGCAGCCAGCCAACTATAACGCCGTTCGGGTGACTGAAAAAAGCTGAAACACCGGCCGCGGTTTCCAAGCCGCCGTCCGCAGCCGCRAWACCAAAGAACATCGCRCGCGCCATAAAAAAYACATAGAGCGAACCGTAAACCACCGGGTAAATCCCGCTATGCACCAGCTTTACRGTGATGCCCGCCCNTGGGSSSNGCAAAMARCAAAATCCACGCAGGCAGTACGCCCAAATTAATTGCCGAATAAAGCATTTCATAATCCACGCTTGTTCCCCTTGTGCCAGTCCCCGTATGTGCCAGTCCACTCTACCCAAACGAAGTGCTCAATCCAATGAGTATAAATATGCGCTGCTTCCTTATTATTCGGGTAACAGTATCTATGGTAGGGTAAAACAGCGGGTAGGCTGACATATTTGGAGGGAGATTTATGGCATACGAGAAAGTCACGTTCACAGGGGCAAGCGGCCACGAACTCGCGGCCAGAGTCGATCTGCCGAAAGGCGAGATTAAAGCCTACGGTCTGTTCGCACACTGCTTTAGCTGCAGTAAAGACCTCAGCGCAGTTAACCGTATTTCGCGCGCACTGAACGAGGACGGCATTGCTGTGTTTCGTTTTGACTTCACAGGGTTAGGGCAAAGCGAAGGCGATTTCTCCGACACCAATTTCACCTCTAACGTCGGCGACATCCTCGCCGCAGTTGGCTATATGCGGGACCAACTCAATCCCCCAACTGTGATGATGGGCCATTCGCTCGGTGGCGCGGCCATTTTGATCGCCGCAAACGATGTGCCTGAAGTACGCGCGATTGCCACCATCGGTGCCCCAGCAAATGCTGTGAATGTGCTCAAGCAACTAGGCGACAAGCTYGAAACRATTGAAAAAGAAGGCGAGGCTGATGTGCTGCTWGGCGGCAGGCCATTTGTCATCAAGCAACAATTCATTGATGATGCCCGTGCGCAGGACATACTGGGTTCAGTAAAAACACTGCGCAAACCACTTTTGGTGATGCATTCACCCATTGACGAGACTGTGGCCGTAGACCACGCCCGGCAAATTTACGAAGCCGCAATGCACCCAAAAAGTTTTGTCTCACTTGATCATGCTGATCATATGCTGATGAAAGACCCGGCCGACGGAATTTACGTCGCGCGCCTGATAAGTGCGTGGGCTAGTCAATATATCAGAGTTTAGGGTGAAGCCATTTGGCGCAGCTTAATGCAAAGCGCCTAGAACCACTCACCGAAGACCGAATAATCACGCGCATAGAATTTCTGCAGGCTCTGCTCGGCGGCAGAAAACCCTTCTGGTTTAGTTTTACTGCGCTTGGTTTGCATGTCGTGCACCAAAGGCAGGCTAACGCCGGTTAGGTCTGATAGATACTCGGTTACTTCTGCCAATTTTCTCACAGAACCAATTTTATCGAACAGCCCGGCATCTGAGCCTGCATACGATGTAGCTGGCTCAGTGTGATGCCGAACAGTTATGAAGACCCGGCGATAGGCCATAAATCGGTCGAGGAACTCATCGTATGACGGCTTTGTAGAAAGACCGTAGAAGCTATCCTTGCCGCCCACGTCAATCTTAAGCTGGTCCCGTTCTTCGATATTGCCAAAATAATAGGAACGCACACGCTCAATGGGGTCGCGGACAATCACCAGTTTTCTGTGATCCGGGAACTCCTCGTCCAACTGGTTATGATCAATAAGTTCGTAGCGGTCCGGCTGATCGTGAATATATTCGCCGACATTGGCCTCGCCGTCGAGTATATTGAGCATATTCCTAATGCTGGTGGACCCGCATTTAGGCGCAGGGAAATACAGCAAATCGTAATGTTTGGCCTTGCGAACAAAGCTGCGCGCGCTCCCGGTAAGTGCCAGTTCCCAAAAGCCCGGCGCAACCACTTCTGGTAATATCCTAGACAAAATCTCCCCGGCCTCAGCGTCCCGACCTTCGAGCACCAGTAATCTGGATTTAAGCCGCTCCAGCCTAATATGGGTATTTTGTGCCAGCGCAGCATCAACAACAGCAAGAGCAGCGCCGCTATCCTCGGCTTCAAGCAGTTCCCTCGCTTCGGTAACAGCACGCTTGCCACTGTCTGAGAGGACAGGCCTTACAGCCCAATCAATTTGGTTGTTCTTCACCGACACCGCCCCCAGCGTTCCGCGTTACGCACCGGTTTTGGCTTCAGCAGCGAACACGCCTTCAAGGCATTCAAACGGCAACATCACACTGCCGCGCCGCCCGGGGTGATCAAAAACAGGCGCTAACAGCGCAAGRTCTTGCCACTTCTCAGGGAAGTCCACTTTGCCCGTATGCACCATCGTGCGGAACCGTTCTGCTATGTCGTCAAGCTCATCAGCGCCAAGCCCCAGCGCGTGCTGCCCGACGATTGCCGCGCTTGCTTGCCCAAGCGCGCAGGCTTTCACTTCCTGGCCGTAAGCAGTGATTTTACCGTCGGATGACAAAGTGGCATCCACGCTTATGCGGCTGCCGCAAATACGACTGGTTTTTGTCACTGTCACGTCCGCGCGCGCAAGCCGCTCCGTATGCGGAATACGGGTCGTCCATCGGAGGATATCAGTGTTGTATAGCTCAGTCATTTCGGTTTTTCTTATGCTTGGCCGGGAACTATTACAGTGTCGGTCACATCTCTAATTGCGGAACACGTTTAGACGCTTACCTAAGCGCCTTCGGCGGCTTTTCCAAGTATTTTCACTTAWGTGTGAGGCCAAATTATTGGTCMTCGCTTGTTGTTTTACTGCAAAAGCCCTATATTCCCTATTGTTGGTGTTGGCCTAGTTCCAAACCAGCGGTGGCGTTCCGTGGCTTACCGGGCATCAATCCGGATCAGTGTCGGRACTGTTTTTATAGGAGCAGCGCAGCTGTTGCACCGTACTTTGATACGGTGATTTTGAAAGGATATCCGAATGGATGCCGTACTTGACCGGATCGATCATGATCCCGAACTGAAGGTAGTCTCGCAGGACACCGAGATTTCGATAAGCAGGCGCCCGTCGCGTGCTGAGGCTGAAGCTGCTGTCCGAACTCTTATTCGCTGGGCAGGCGATGACCCAACTAGAGAAGGCCTGATTGATACGCCGAAACGCGTTACCAAGGCTTATGAAGAATTCTTCGAAGGATACGACCAGAATCCAGAGGAAATCCTAGCGCGCACTTTTGACGAAGTGGCTGGGTACGATGATATGGTTGTGCTGCGCGGCATCCGCGTTGAAAGCCACTGCGARCACCATATGGTGCCCGTCCAAGGCACAGCGCATGTTGCTTATATGCCGAACGGCAGCGTGGTGGGCATTTCCAAGCTGGCACGCATTGTCGAAACATATTCGAAACGCCTGCAAACACAGGAAACCATGACAGCGCAAATCGCCGACGCGATCGAGAAATATCTTGACCCAAAAGGCGTGGCGATTGTGATTGATGCAACGCACCAATGCATGAGCTGTCGCGGTGTGAAACACCAGAACGTATACACCATCACCCGCCAATTCCGTGGTTGCTTCAAAGAGGCAGAYCAGGAACGCCGGTTYTGGGATYTGGTACGCGGCTAGCGGCCTTTACTCGCTRAAAMAAATTCAAAAGACGGACGCAAACCCTTGCGCCGTCTTTTCCTTTGTGTAGGATTTGCATASCTAAAAACACGAAGGGGGRTTTAAAAATGTTTGTARTATTTGATCTGGACGGGACACTTGCTGATCACAGTCACCGCCATCACCACGTGATGGAAGAGCCGCWAAATTGGGAAGCCTTCTTTGCAGAGTGCCCGGGCGATGCGCCCCACCCACACGTGATTGCAGCCCTTCATGCGCATCTGAAAAACGGGCACAAAGTTGAAATTTGGTCAGGCCGGTCGGCTATTGTTGAAGAAGAAACCCGGCAATGGCTCAGTAAACACAGTATCGACCCAGATTTGCTTAAGCATATGCGGCCTGTCAATGATCAAACCGCCGACGACACCTTAAAAGAAAACTGGCTTAAGGCAGCGATACAAAGACCAGATGCCGTTTATGAAGACAGATCGCTGGTTGTTGATATGTTTCGTCGGAACGGCATCGCGTGTTTTCAGGTGGCTCCTGGCGATTACTAAATTTTGCAGAGCCCATCGAAAATGAAATGGACACTTTGCTCAAAATTATACGAGACGACGAGTTCTTGCTTTGCTGCAACCGCACAGGCTGATACCATCAYGGTATGAAAWCACCTTACCAAGCCATACTTGCCCTTTGCTTATGCTCTGTCATTGGCCTTTCCGCAGGAGCGACCCAACCCAAAAAAGAGCCGCCCAAAGCAACGATTGAAATGCATATCGAAGAACGTAAGGAAACCGCCTTAGAGAAATTTCGTCGGTTACGGCCGGACTTACTCCCTAAAGGCGTACCCAGCACTTTCAAGCGCCGTGTCGTTGACAGCAAAGAATTCCCATGGCGGGCAATCGGCCGCGTAAAYATTGGCGGCACAGCCCATTGTAGYGGYAGCCTGATYGCCGAAAATATTGTGCTAACGGCGGCGCATTGTCTTTATTCTAAATTAGCGCAAGATATGGTGCCGCCCAGCATTGTGCATTTTGTAGCTGGCTATGCGCGCGGTAAATATGTCGCYCATTCCAAGGTTACACGCTACACAGTTGGGCGCGGCTTTAACGGCGCRAAGGGCGCGGTTGCTGAGAATCTTTTGTTTGATTGGGCCTTGCTTGTACTCGAAAAACCTATTGGCGCAGAGCACGGTTTTTTAGAGATCCACAAAAACCTTCAACTACCAAAAGTAAGATCGAAAATTCGGCCTAAAGTCGGGCTCGAATCTGCTCAAGTAACGACGGCGGGCTATCCAGGAGACAGGGCGCATGCCTTGTCTTTGGAAGAAAACTGCAAAATCAATCGGGTRGAAGCRCGCGGGTATTTGTTATTCRCCGATTGTTTGGCTGTCGGCGGCGACAGCGGCGGCCCCATATTGCAAGCGCCGAACGGGAAATGGGTCGTAATAGGGCTGCAAACCGCCGCTATAAACCAAGGGAAAAAGCRGGCWAGTATCGGCATATCTGCACTCGCKTTCAGGCGCGCWCACCAAGCTGTGCTGCAGCAGCTCGCTCGGGAACGCCAGAACCAGAAAATCAAGGCAAGCGCCGCCAATAAATCCGCCAGCGCCCCGCCGAGCAATTAGCCCTTCAATCTTTCCGTCGAGCCTCTATGATCACCTTTCGCTCAGTCTCGTGCGAACAGATATAACATAAAGCGAGTACGCCCATGGCACCGGTAAAATTCACAGAACGAATGGACAAAGACGCCCTTGAAAACGGCGATGCTTTTATGCCTAAGTTTGATGATCGGGGCCTTATCCCGGTTTTCACTAGCTGTGCCGAAACCGGGAAGGTTTTGATGCAAGCATGGATGAATGCAGAGGCAATAGAGCGGACTATCGCAACCGGTGAAGCGCATTATTTTTCTCGCTCCCGCAACGAACTTTGGCACAAGGGCGCAACATCAGGCGAATTTCAGATCGTGAAGGAATTCCGTACTGACTGTGACCAAGACAGCCTTTGGCTCAGTGTTGTCCAGAAAGGCGGGAAATGCTGCCATGTTGGTCACGAAAGCTGCTTTTACCGTAGTATTCCTGTGGGACCAGGCRCCCCAAGCAGCAACGCTGTCACTTTAACCCGCGAGACGTAACAAAACTACTCACTGAATTGGTTTTGAAGTCATGAGGCAGCGCTTGCGTCCGCTATTGTCACCAGCGGTTCTCCCCGCATCACAAGATCAGCATAGCGTTCCATTGGCTTAGGTTTACCAAGATAGTAGCCCTGAATTTCATCGCACCCTTCGCTGCGAAGCAAAGCATACTCCTCCTCGGTTTCAACACCTTCAG
The DNA here is from genome assembly GCA_016764715.1 of Kordiimonadaceae bacterium. Lineage (GTDB taxonomy): Bacteria > Pseudomonadota > Alphaproteobacteria > Sphingomonadales > Kordiimonadaceae > Kordiimonas. Next base: position 6,689 of record JAESRJ010000286.1, read on the forward strand.
CCAAAATAGGTACATTTAGCCCGTGAGCGAGCCCGATCATGCCGCGCACGATACCTCTACTTTGCTCTTCTTCCAGCATGGTACGGATAAAACTTTGGTCGATCTTAAGTTTGTCAAAGGGAAATCTCTGCAGATAACTGAGCGATGAATAGCCGGTTCCGAAGTCATCCATAGCCAGCTTAATTCCCTGTGCCTTCAATCGGCCAAGCATAATAAGAGCGCTATCAATATCGGCGATAAGAACGCCTTCTGTGATTTCGATTTCTAGCCTGTTTGGATCAAGACCGTACCGCGCGAGCGTGCTCTCAATAATATCCGGCAAGCTATCTTGCTGAAATTGGATCGGCGAAAGATTGATCGCTATTTTAAGCTTATTACCCCAGCAGGCGGCCTCGCGGCAGCTTTCCTCAA
>JAESRJ010000091.1 GCA_016764715.1 Kordiimonadaceae bacterium
CCGCCGAGCCGGCGCGCTTTTTCGCCGCCGGTGTGGGCGACGGCTTGGCCACTTATTTTGAAGCGCGCACCTGCTATGCCAGCAACGGCATCAATCTGGTGCTGATGCAGCCGAGCCTGGCCGGCTTGGGCATTGCCAAAATGTGTTATGAAACCATACGCGATTACGCGCCGCAGGCCATGAGCGCCGTGGCGGCCAAAGCGGTGACACCCGCGTTGGAGCGCACCATCGAAGCCACTATTTACATGAGCGGCGTGGGAGCCGAATCCGGCGGTTTGGCGGCGGCGCTCGCGGTTTCTGCAATGCAAAAGCCGGTCTCTGAGGACAAGCCGCTGCGTTCCATGCAGGTTATTTTCGCGGCACCTATGCCTGCGTCTGGTGCTGTAGCAAAGGCCCGTGTTTTGCGAAATGGCCGGTCGGTTGCGCTAACGTCTGTTGATATATCCGTGGGCGAAGATGTTGTTGTGCATGCCAGCGCGACATTCGGTGCTGGGCGACCAACCTTAGCCGTAGAGAGCACAGCAGACTTTGCGCCGAGATCCCGTGAAGGGGTGACAGCATTTAACGCTAAAGCTGTTGGCGCGCCGCGTTTCCTTGACAGGTTTGAATTGCGCTGGGTTAAAGGTGGTGGTCCAGGTTCGGGCTCGAAAAGCCATAAAATAGGCGTCTGGGCGCGTAACACGGAAAAAGTTGACGCTTTCCCAGAAGCAAAAATTATTGCGCTCGCTGATATCCCGGCGCCAATTGTGATGAGCCATTATACCTATCCTATCATTGGTAGTTCCCTGTCGTGGTCGCTCGAGTTTACCGTGCCTGCTGCGGAAGCAACTGGCGATTGGTTCTATATGGAATTTGAAATGGACGCGGCGGCAAGCGGTTATTGCCAGCAAAGTGGTCGTATTTTCACGGAAACAGGTAAACTAATAGCCGTAACACGCCAATGCATGGTTTATTTCGAACCGAAGTAAATGGAAAGTTGGTGCCCTGAAGAAGACTCGAACTTCCACGTCCACAAGGGACACTAGCACCTGAAGCTAGCGCGTCTACCAATTCCGCCATCAGGGCACCGTATGAATTGGTTCCGGGGATTTAGCCCGCCACCTGCCGGGTGTCAAGCATCATCGCTCCCTGTAAGCAAACTGTTTATCTTTAAAGCAGGCCCATGCCGATCAAGGCGAATAAACCAACGCCGAGCAATAGGCGGTAGAGAACGAATATACCCATGCTGGCACGCTGGAGCCAGCGCATCAGGAAATGAATGGATACAAGCGCTGCCCCGCAGGAAAAGGCGGCCCCTATGGCTGCGTTGATGAGCATTTCTGTGGGTATTGTGCCCGCAACACTTAACGCGGTTGCTGCGCCAGAGGCGATAATCGCTGGAATAGAGAGCAGCATGGAAAAACGCGCTGCTTCGGGCCGGGAAAATCCCAATTGACGCGCTGCCGTCATCGTAACACCGGCCCGGCTAGCACCAGGTATCAGTGCAAAAATCTGGGCGAGACCAATCAACAGCGCGGGCTTTATCGCCATGCTTTCGAGTTTCTTCTCAGTGGTACCAAGTTTGTCTGCATAATACAGTGCGATGCCGAAGATAATTGAGGTGGCAGCAATCACTTCCGCGGTGCGCATATGGTCGTTAAGGCCGGTGGCAACCATCAGCCCGCCTACCATCACCATTGGAATAGTGCCAATAATCAAGGCCCAAAAGAGTTTATGGTAGAGCGTGCCGTCGGTCGCGCGTTTTGCCGGGCCAATACCTACACTTGCCGCTCCTGCCAAGAATAAGCCTTTTGTATCCTGCCTGAAATAAAGCAGAACAGCCAGCAGGGTGCCAATATGCACCGAGACGTCAATGACCTGCCCTTGATCCGCCCATCCAGTAAGCGCGGGAACTAAGATTAAATGGCCAGAACTGCTGATCGGCAGAAACTCGGTAATACCCTGCACAAGGGCAAGAATGAATAGTTGAAAAAGGGTCACGCGCTGTTTCTACCTTAAGCAGTTGATGCTGCCCATTGCTGTAGCCGTAAATGAGAGTGGCAGCAAGCTGCGATTCTGTGGGAGCGCCCTACAGATAACCAGCGATTTACTCTATTTAATACCAATATGGTACTAAAAACTGACGATCGAGAGGGGCTAATTAGCTGAATCTAGCCAGTCTTTCGAAATATAAGACAACATAGCTGACTTATATTCCATTTTTTACGTGATATTGTGTAATATTGAACTTATAGTACAAATACCTGAGGCCGTTAGACATAAAATTACGTGTAGTTGTGAGCCAGTTCTGTCGTCCCTAATTTGGGCGAGGCTAAAACTCCGCCAAATGTCTAAATATTATGAATGTGAGGGGCGCTATGTCCGAAAAGCTTTTGAAATTTACATCCATCGAGCAGGGTATGCCGGTGAAGCGCGCGGCAGCCAAGCGGCTTGCTGATTTCAATGAAGTCTATGCGGAATTTGATCCTGAAAAAGCCCGTGAGCAAGCCAGCCGCTGTTCGCAGTGCGGCGTGCCTTTTTGTCATATTCATTGTCCCCTCGGCAATAACATCCCTGATTGGCTCAAGCTTACTGCAGAAGGCCGTCTTGAAGAAGCGTATGAGATGGCTGTCAGCACCAATAATATGCCGGAAATCTGTGGGCGTATTTGCCCGCAGGACCGCCTGTGTGAAGGCAACTGTGTTATTGAAAAGGATTTTGACGCCGTTACCATTGGCAGTGTTGAGAAATATATCGCAGATATGGCCTGGGAACAGGGCTGGGTGAAGCCAATCACCCCAGCTGTTGAACTCGACCAGTCGATCGGTATTGTAGGCGCGGGGCCCGCGGGCTTGGCGGCTGCTGAAGAACTTCGCAAGCTTGGCTATCAGGTTCATATATACGATAGACATGACCGCGCGGGTGGGTTGCTGGTCTACGGTATTCCGGGTTTTAAATTAGAGAAAGACGTTGTTGGCCGCCGCACAGGCAGGCTGGAGCAATCTGGCATTACGTTTCATCTCGATTTTGAAGTGGGGCGCGAGAAAACACTCTCTGAACTGCGCGAAGAACATGATGCGCTGCTGATCGCGACCGGCGTTTACCGCGCGCGAGGTATTAAAGTGCCTGGCGTAGGGCTCGGTAATATTTACGARGCGCTGGATTATCTGATYGCSTCAAACAAAGTTGGYTTTGGCGAYGATGTGCCRGARTTTRYKAAYGGYAAYCTGGACGCYAARGGYAAAAACGTTGTCGTGGTTGGYGGCGGCGATACRGCGATGGACTGTGTYCGYACGGCSGTTCGTCARGGKGCWAAATCKGTTAAATGCCTGTACAGGCGCGATAAAGCCAACATGCCCGGTTCCGCACGCGAAGTGCTAAACGCGGAAGAAGAGGGCGTCGAATTTGTTTGGCTCTCTGGGCCCGAGGCCTTCCTCGGAGACGAAAACATCAACGCTGTACGCGCCTACCAAATGCGCCTSGGCGCGCCAGACGCAACCGGCCGCCAAGCGCCTGAGCCTGTACCGGGTAGCGACTTTAAAATCGATTGTGATTTGGCAATTTTGGCGCTTGGTTTTGAGCCTGAAGACTTGCCAGCCCTGTTCGGCGCGCCCGAATTGCGCGTTACCCGTTGGGGCACAGTAACAGTGGACCACGCCAGCATGATGACCAATGTGAACGGCGTGTTTGCGGCTGGAGATATTGTACGCGGGGCCTCGCTTGTTGTGTGGGCCATTCGGGACGGCCGCGAYGCWGCSGCCTCMATTGTCAAACATCTCCGCCAAAAAGACGCTGTWGCAGCCTAAAGGGACTAAGAATAATGAATAGCTTTAACCAATATGTCCCTGGCCCAATTGGCCTTTATGACCCAGCAGATGAGCATTCCTCGTGCGGTGTTGGGCTTATCGCCAAACTGGACGGCAAGCCTGACCGCGAAGTAGTGTTGCGCGGCATTGAAGCCCTGAAAGCCATTTGGCACCGCGGTGCCGTGGACGCCGACGGTAAAACCGGTGACGGCGCGGGCATTTTACTCGAAATTCCGCAAGAGTTTTTCAAAACGCATATCCGCGCCACTGGTCACGAGCCAGATGCAGGCCGGCTAGCGATCGGCATGGTTTTCCTGCCGCGCGTTGATCTAGGCGCGCAGGAAACCTGCCGCACTATTGTAGAAACTGAAATACTACATTTTGGCTATACAATATACGGCTGGCGTCAGGTACCTGTTGATGTCTCAGTGATGGGCGAAAAGGCGGAGGCCACCAGGCCTGAGATCGAGCAGATTATGATCGCCAATACCAAAGGCGTGGACGACGAGACCTTTGAGCGCGAGCTTTACATCATTCGCAGGCGCATTGAGCGCAGTGTGATTGAAGCGCAGGTCGGCGACTTCTATATGTGCTCACTTTCCAGTCGTTCAGTGATTTATAAAGGCTTGTTTTTGGCAGAGCAGCTTTCAACTTTCTACCCAGATTTGCTGGACGAGAATTATGTCTCAAGCTACGCGATTTATCACCAGCGSTAYTCCACMAAYACTTTCCCGCAGTGGTGGYTGGCYCARCCGTTCCGCATGCTGGCACATAACGGCGAAATCAATACCATCCGCGGCAATGTTAACTGGATGAAAAGTCACCAGATCCGCATGGCGTCTATGGCTTTTGGTGATAATTCAGAAGATATAAAACCAGTGGTACCAACAGGCGCCTCCGATTCGGCGGCCCTTGACGCAGTATTTGAAACCCTGGTGCGCGCTGGCCGTTCGGCGCCTATGGCAAAAACAATGTTGATCCCGGAAGCGTGGTCAAACAAGGCAAGCATGCCGAAGGCGCACAGCGATATGTATGCCTACACCAATTCGGTTATGGAACCGTGGGACGGACCTGCGGCCCTTGCAGGCACGGACGGCAAATGGGTTTTCGCTGGCCTTGATAGAAGCGGCCTACGGCCAATGCGCTTCACTGTAACAACTGATGGCTTCCTCATTGTTGGGTCTGAAGCAGGCATGGTRGTYGTGGACGAACGCGATGTKCGYGAGAAAGGCCGSCTTGGCCCYGGMCAAATGATCGCYCTYRATATTGAAGAGGGCCGCYTGTACCACGATAARGAACTRAARGAYCRMYTAGCAGCGWCCCAGCCTTTYGGYGAATGGGTCAAAGACATTAAATCAATCTATGACTTGCCTGGTTAYAAGGGCYTRGAAGACGGTTCTTACAAAGGCGAAAACTTGCGCCGCCGTCAAATCGTGGCGGGGCTAAGCCATGAGGATCTTGAATTGATCCTGCAGCCGCAAGTGATGACAGGTAAAGARGCTATTGGCTCGATGGGGGATGATACACCCCTTGCCGTATTGTCTGCACAATACCGAAATCTATCCCATTTCTTCAGGCAGAACTTCAGCCAAGTAACCAATCCGCCGATCGACAGCCTGCGCGAGAAGCGCGTGATGAGCCTGAAAACGCGCTTTGGAAACTTTGCTAATGTGCTTGATGAAGGTCACACCCAAGCGGGCTCTCTTGTGCTCGATAGCCCAATCTTATCAAACCGCGAATGGCAGGTTCTTATCAAGAATTTCGGTGATGAAGCGCAGATCATCGACTGTACTTTTGAAGTTGAAAGCGGCCCGAATGGGCTGCGGAATGCTTTGATCCGCATAAGGCGCGAGGCAGAAGATGCCGTACGGGAAGGCCGTGGGCACCTGTTTCTTTCGGATGAGAAAATCAGTGCACGCCGCGCCCCTGTTCCAATGATCTTGGCGACAGGCGGCTTACATACACATCTTATCCAAAATGGCTTAAGGACATTTACCAGCCTTAACGTTCGGTCTGCTGAATGCCTTGACCCTCACTATTTTGCGGTTCTCATCGGTGCGGGCGCAACCACGGTGAACGCTTATTTGGCACTAGATGCCATTGCTGAGCGACAGGCGAAAGGCCTGTTCGGGAAGCAAAGCCTGACGGAATGTATCGTCCGAGCTTGCAGCGCAATTGACCAGGGCTTGCTCAAAATTCTATCAAAAATGGGTATCTCAATTATATCCAGTTACCGCGGTGGCAATAATTTTGAAGCGCTTGGCCTGTCGCGTGCACTGGTGGCTGAGTTTTTCCCTGGCATGCCGACCAAAATCTCGGGCATTGGTCTTTCAGGCGTGCAGCACAAGGTGCTGGAGCAGCACAGCAAGGCGTTTTTTGAAGGCAATAACACGCTGCCCATCGGTGGGCTTTACCGCTACCGTCGGGACGGCGAAGTACACGGGCATGATGGCTCACTAATTCATATTTTGCAGAGCGCTGTCGGCAACGATAATTATGCTAAATATCTGACCTATTCGCGCGGCCTACGAAACCTCCCGCCGCTTAACCTGCGGGATTTACTTGATTTCCGCCGGGCCGAAGAAGCAGCATCCCTCGACGAAATCGAAAGCATCACCCAGATCCGCAAACGGTTTATTACGCCGGGTATGTCGCTCGGTGCACTGTCAAAAGAAGCGCATGAGACACTGGCGATAGCTATGAACCGGATCGGTGCCAAATCTGTTTCTGGTGAAGGTGGGGAGGATAAATCCCGTTATAAGCCATACCCGAATGGCGATAACGCCAATAGCCCGATCAAACAGATTGCGTCCGGCAGGTTCGGTGTGACCGCAGAATACCTGAATGCCTGCGATGAGATTGAAATCAAGATCGCGCAGGGTGCCAAGCCCGGCGAAGGCGGCCAATTGCCTGGGTTCAAAGTTACAGATATGATCGCTAAACTTAGGCACGCGACACCCGGTGTAATGCTGATCTCGCCACCACCGCACCATGATATCTACTCTATCGAAGATCTGGCCCAGCTAATTTACGATTTGAAGCAGATCAACCCGCGCGCCAAAGTGTGCGTCAAGTTGGTTTCAAGTGCTGGTATTGGCACCATTGCTGCGGGCGTAGCAAAGGCCCATGCCGACGTAATTTTGATCTCGGGCCACAACGGCGGCACGGGTGCCACCAATGTCATTCCAGGCGACCTTGAGGTAGTCTTCAACTTTCGTTTTTCAACCGAAGTGACCGAACAACAACTGCGCGCTGGCGTTGAAGCGATACTCGACAAACACCTGCTCAACTACACCATTAACTGGACACT
>JAESRJ010000092.1 GCA_016764715.1 Kordiimonadaceae bacterium
CGCACGCTGCGGCTAAATCTCGCGCTCTTCTATAATACTCTTGCAGACCTACAACGAGAAGTCCTAACGCCCGACGAAGCGACAGGCGCAATTCAGATCGTGGCCAACACAGCAGATGCTAGGATTTTTGGTCTCGAAGCTGAGTTTCAGGCGCAGATCACTGACAGTTTTGCCTTCACTAGTTTCTTGGGAATAATTGATGGTGCCTATACAGAAGTGCGCTTTGACATTAGCGGTGACGGTGCTGTTGATGATGCCGACCTAGCGCTTGCCTTGCCGAGGCTAGCGCCAATATCCTTTGGCTTTGGTCTCTATTTCGATCGTGAAATAGGGGAATGGGGCGATTTATCCGCKTCTGTAAATTAYAGCTACCGAGAYAGYTCAGYCTATAACGATTCTAATACTGGYATTTTYCCTAGTGCCGATATTGTTGATGCCAATATTTCYTTAGAGTTTGTCGACCGCGGCATCACGGTTTCTATCTACGGTAAGAACCTTCTTAATATAGCGACTTATGGTCTTCAATTCCCGTTATCAGAAGGCTTGCTTGGGTTTCCGAACGGAACGTTTAGTACCCTKAACAAAGGCCGTATTATTGGGATCGATGCGACGCTTAAATTCTGAACAAATCTCAGGTAATGAAGGAAGGGCGAAGTCAGCTGGCTTCGCCCTTTTTTTACGCCAATGAGGCATCGGGAATTACCCCATAGGCTTGTTTGAGTAATAAAACAGGGGTTACTACACCCGCGGACCGTGCCGCCGGTAACGCCTATGCGGGTGCGGAGGCCACTTTTCGAAAAACGCGGCCTCAACCCGTGCGTAAATCAAGGAAAATGTCAGTGTTACAGCGGAGTTCCGAGGTTTGTTTGGGCCAGTAACCACTATGGTTTACCGCTACGGAACCCTGTGGTTTGTGGTAATTTTAACACACGGTACGTTGTTATTTAATTGCCATCATTAAAATATGGCCTGCCGCATTGAAACAATTGTGGTTTGGCTTATCCAATTAGGGTGGGAAGCGATAAAACTATAATTTGGAAAGGGAGGGAAAGTATGCTTCGGACCCGCTTAAAAAGTGTAACGGCATTAACAGCCGGTTGCCTGTCGATGATTGCCGCAAGTGCAGCAACAGCCCAAGACAGCGATACAGATGAAAATACAATTGAAGAGGTCGTGGTAACGGGTACCTATCTAAAAGGTAAAACCCAATCAAGTAGCCCATCACCGATCGCCGTAATTGGCGCCGGTAATTTGAGTGAAATTGGCGCAACTTCGGTTGCCGATCTTGTGAGCACGCTAACAATTAACGCTGGCTCTCAGAATAACCCGGATGCCTTCACCCAAGGTAGCACAACAGGTACATCAAACTTTAACCTGCGCGGCCTCGGTGTGGCTGCGACACTCGTTCTACTAAATGGTCGCCGCCAAGTTTCCAGTGGTACTCTTACCAACACGGGCGTGGCGTTTGTTGATACCAGTTCTCTTATTCCTCAGATCGCTGTTCAGCGTATTGAGATTGTGAAAGACGGCGCTGCCGCCRTTTACGGTACAGATGCTGTGGCCGGTGTTGTTAACTTTATCACCGACGACTCGTTTGAAGGCCTAGCCCTTAATAGCCAATATACGACGGTTACTAATCAAGGCAGCCAGCGCGACCTTCTTGTTGAAGGCAAGTTCGGTTGGTCTAACGATACGACCAATGTCGTGTTAGCGGCAAGCTATCTTGACCGCACCAGTTTAACCACTGCTGAGCGTCGCCTTAGCCGTACAGAAGATGAYAGYTCTGCTCTTGGTAACCCGGGWTCTTTCTTTGGCGTTCCTGGTCTGCCTATTCCAGCATCCGTGCCGATCCTTGATCCAACTGGCTGTGCCGAATTTGGTGGTATCGTTCAGGCGTTTACCCCTGTAGTTGGTGCTACGCCGGGTGGATTACCAATAATTGGCGGGCTATGCCGTTTCGATTTTGGTGATTTCTTCGATCTGGTTCCAGAAGAAGAGCGCACGCAGCTGTTTGGTGTTGTTACGCACGATTTTGGTGAAGGCCATACCCTCCGCGTAGAAGGTGGTTTTTCTAACAACAAGACACTCCGTGATAAYTCACCGTCTTTCCCATTCCTGCAATTGGGAAGCGCMATTGTACCGGCAAACAAYCCTGGGAACGTTTTTGAAGCRCCGGTTCAGTTCTTTGGCCGTATCATTGGTAACGGCGGGGCTTCTTCTCCGGGTCCATTCAGCAGCAAGACTTACCGTTTTGTGACAGAAATTGATGGTCCCCTGAATGATAACTGGGACTATGATATTGGTTTCATCTATGCGCAGAACAATTTTGTGCAAGATACTGAAGACACAGTGACRGAGCGCTTCGGGAATGCCCTGAGCGGCTTGGGCGGCCCAAATTGTGATACGTCTAACCCTGCTAATGCTGGTGTCGGCGATTGCCAATTCTTCAATCCATTTGCTTCAAGCTTTGGCCCACTTCCTAATGACCCAGATTTGATTGATTTCATCATTGATAATCAGGTTATATCTACCAAGTCTCGTTTGATCACAATTGACGCGGTTGCCTCTGGTACAGTTGGCTCAACAGCTGCTGGCGATATTGGCGTCGCTGTTGGTTTCCAGTATAGGAACGAGAACTTCGATCGCGGCTTTGACGACATATCTCAGCAAGATGGCTTTGCCTTCTTGATCGGTGGTCAGGATTTCCAGGATAGTCGCGGTATCTTCGCGGTGTTTGCGGAAACCTTCGTGCCTGTAGCCGATGCAGTAGATCTGCAGCTGGCTGTTCGCTACGAAAGTTACGGCGGCAGTATTGGTAGTACAATTGACCCTAAAATCTCTGTCTTGGTCCGTCCGAGCGATACGGTGACTTTGCGTGCAAGTTATTCAACAAGTTTYCGCGCGCCGAGCCAGTTCCAGATCTTTGGTCAGGGTACTTCCTTGAACCAGGTAGCTGATCCGTTAACGGGTGCTTCTTTCTTCGCAGCTGTTCGTAACACTGATCCTGGTCCTAATGGCCGGACACTGACAGCTGAACAAAGTGAAGCTATCAACYTGGGTATGACATGGCATGCWGATAATGGCTTTAGCTTTGATCTGGATTATTTCCGGTATAACTTCTCGGACGCAATCACACCTGAAAACTTCCAGGCTGTTGTAAATGCGAACCCTGAAGGTGATCAGGTGCAGCGTGCTTTCCCTGGCGGCCCGATCTTGTTCGTATTCGTGGATTTTGTGAATGCAACAAGTATCAAAACGGACGGGTTTGACTTTAACCTACGCTGGGACATTGAAACTGACTCTGGCACCATCCAGCCGTTCTTTGAAGGAACGCGTTTGATTAATTATGACTTGATTGATCCAAACCTTGGTGCAGTTAGCGGTGCTGGCGCTCGTAACTTTGGTAACTTCGGTAGCCCGACACCAAAATTGCGGTTCAATACTGGTATCTCATACTCCAATGATAATCATGCGGTACGTTTCTTTGTCCGCTATANNTCTGGCCTGGATGATGATCAGAATGCAAACAACCCTGGTTTTGAACGTATTGGTAGTTTCACAACASTWGATGCCCAGTATAAAATGAACCTCGGCGTTTGGTTTGATACWRACAGYGAAASTTCTTTATCRRTTGGTTTCAAGAACTTGCTMRAYAAKACTCCGCCACAAGTTGCAACGAATGGTGGTTTCGAATCGCGTACACACAACCCTGTTGGTCGCCAATTCTATATTGGTCTATCTAGCAGCTTCTAAAGTTGGTTGACGTTACGGAAACAAGGGGCGGCTTTTGCCGCCCTTTGCATTATCAGCACACCGCAGTTTTTTTCTCCAAAAACTGGCGGAAATCCTCAAGAAAAGCTTGACCTCCCCTTACCCGCTGATCAATCCTTTTAATCGAACACCTTAMTATAGATATGACGTGCTGTTGTTTTATGGGTTTGCCAGAATCCTAGTTCGTATAGGCCGACATATCTAAGAGGTGCGGGAAAACTCAAATGGGGAGGAAACCATGATTTCACCACAAGGGCGCAGTTTGCGTACCCAACTTTTAGCATCTGTAGCGATCGGCTGTATGTCCGTCGTGTCAGTAGGTGCTTATGCCCAAGATCAAGATAGTGACGATGATACGTTCACACTGGAAGAGATTTTGGTTACGGCCTCAAAGCGGCCACAGACTTTGCAGCAAACACCRATYGCYGTATCMGTAACAAGCKCGGACACAATYGMWAAAGCGCGTATTCTTGATATTTCAGATTTGCAGTCCGTTGTCCCGTCTCTGCGTGTAACTACGCTGCAGACAAGCTCGAATACAAACTTCGTAATTCGCGGCTTTGGTAACGGTGCAAACAACGCAGGTATTGAGCCTTCCGTTGGTATTTTTATTGACGGCGTATACCGGTCTCGTTCTGCCGCTGCTATCGGCGATCTACCGCGGCTAGAGCGTATCGAAGTGCTTCGTGGTCCACAGAGTACACTTTTCGGTAAGAATGCGTCTGCTGGCGTGATCAGCGTCATTTCTGCAGCCCCGTCTTATGAGACTGAAGGCCGCATTGATGTCAGCTACGGCAACTACAACGCGCGCACAGTTAAGGGCTACATCACGGGTGGCCTCACGGATACTTTCGCAGTTAGCTTTTCTGCTGGCGTGAATCAGCGTGATGGTTATACGGAAAGCCTCAACGGTTTAGGCGATGTGAACGACCGGGATAGGTTTAATCTCCGCGGCCAAGCGCTGTGGGAGCCAACCGACGATGTGCGCTTACGTCTCATTGTAGATTATGGCGAAGTTAATGAGATTTGCTGTACTGTGACTACCATCTCAAACGGCCCAACAGGAGCAATTATTCAGGCTCTTGGTGGTCGACTTTTAGATGATACAGACCCCTTTGCATTCGTGTCTATTGGCGATTTTGCCCCCGTTACTGAAATTGAAGATGGCGGCATTTCACTGCAAGCTGATATCGACTATGACGGTTTCTCTTTCACGTCTATTTCGTCATACCGTGCAAATGATAGCTTCAACGAAATCGATGGATCGTTCACTGATATTGATCTGTTTACCAATTTCAACGATACCAAAATCGATACCTACACACAGGAATTGCGTTTAACATCTACTGGCGAAAACAAAGTCGACTGGATGATTGGCGCTTACTATTTTAACGAAACTATCGATTCTCGCACCGGCCTTGATTTTGGCGACGATTTCCGGGGCTTTGCTGGTGGTCTTTTAGGCGATCCAACTCTTGCTGCTACACTTGAATTCCTTGCAGGGGCAACACCGGGATCATTCTTCTCAGGTGATATCACTGTAAGAGAATTCTTCACGCAGAAGAACGAAGCTTACTCAGCGTTTGCGACATTTGATGTCAACTTCACTGATCGCTTTACCTTCACTGGTGGCCTTAACTATACCAATGATAAGAAGACTGTATCTGGGCGTACTGAGAACGGTGATAGCTTCTCAGCTATTGATTTGTTCACGGTGAATGGCGGCGCTATTCCTGCAGCCTTCTTTGGAGCAGGCTTCTTCGGTGCCACTGGCCTTGCGCCAACGCCGGAAAACATTGCTTTCATTGAATCAGTTGCACCAGGAACAAGTGCAGCAATTACTGCAGGTGTTACCTCTTCCATTCAGGGTATTCAGGGCCTTCAGTTCGTGCCTCAGTTCCTTGCGTTCCCGAACGTAGTTCAGGATGCGCAGTCTGATGATAACAGGCTTACATACACAGCACGTTTTTCTTATGATGTAAGCGATAACGTCAGCACTTACTTCAGCTATGCAACGGGTTACAAGGCAACGTCCTTTAACTTGTCACGCGATGCACGGCCATTCGTTGAGAACCAGTCTGCCCTTGAAGCTGCTGGTTTGACACAACCTAACCAAACTTTCGGTACTTTGTTTGCTGAACCTGAAACCGCCAGCGTTTTCGAGTTTGGTTTGAAAGCCCGTTTCGATCACGGCGCGATCAACATTGCGATTTTTGATCAAACGATCAAAAATTTCCAGGAGAACATCTTCCTTGGAACAGGCTTTGTACTGGGTAATGCGGGTAAGCAGTCAGTTAAAGGGTTCGAAATTGACGCGACATGGGTGCCGTCTGAGCAATTCCAGTTCACCTTTGCAGGTACATACTTGGATCCAATCTTTGATGAGTTCCTGACAGCTGTTCTTGCTGATGGCTCAATCGGAGATGCGTCTGGCGAACGGCCTGGCGGTATCCACGAGTTCAGTGCTTCCTTCTCTGGAACATACTTCTTCGAGGTTTCGGAAAACCTCTCCGGGTATTTCCGTGCTGATTACCTGTATGAAAGCGATACACCTGTTGTTCGTAACATCATCGGCGTTAACCGCTCAGTGAACACTGTGAATGCAGCGCTTGGTTTTGATTGGGAAAACGGCTTAAGCGTTCAGATCTTTGCACGTAACCTGTTCAATGATCAGTATTTCCTCACAGCGTTCCCAACGACAATTCAGGCGGGCACGACGTCAGGCTATCCTAATCAGCCGCGTACATACGGCTTGTCGATTGGTTATAATTTCTAGTCCGGGGCGGAAAGCATCCGCCGGTGGATTTCGGTAGAATCTTAGCAGCTGGTGCTTCAATGACTTCCCCTTCAATTCGTGTGGTGACGGATTGATCTTGAGTTTCGACCTGTTGTCGATTTACATTGAAGCGAAAAAGGGGTGGCTTTGGCCGCCCCTTTTTTTGTTCTCAGCGCCTCGCCTGCAACGCTTGGGGCTAGTACTGCGGTTACAGAATTGCTACCAGTATATTACCGGAATATGACAGTCTGGTTTGTGCCTTTCTTTTGGCCGCCCAATAGGGCATACGGCACATAATAGTTTAAATCATGCGGAGTGTAGGTGATGGCCAATCATAAGGTCGACAGTGATCTGAAAAAATGCAGGGCTTCATGGCCGGTGCCCGGGAGCAAAACCAGGGCTTGGCCAATATGGGCCTTGCAATCGTATTTCTGATTGGTGTGCTGCTCTATGCGACTTTGACACAAGGCGGCGGTGGCAGTCCGGGGCGGATGATCTAAACACCCCTGTCCGATCTACCTCCAAGCATAAGGGCCACA
>JAESRJ010000287.1 GCA_016764715.1 Kordiimonadaceae bacterium
TACGGGTATGAGAAGCGACAGGGCCACTAGTAAGGCACTGGATGCTAGCTTGTTTTTTGTCGCGGTGGTTTTAATCACTGCGATTGCCGTTCTGCCTGAATATTTTATCACCTATGAAGCAGCGTCCAATGAAGATTTACTTTGGTCATCACTGCTTCTTTCTGCGCCGCTTGCTCTTGTAACCTTTTTGATGATCCGTAAACCACGGCGGTCATTGAACATTTATGATGATACTCATTCAGTGACTGAGCAACTTACCCGGGCATACCGAATAGTGAACAGYATGGTCATAATTTTTGTTGGCGGCTGGGCCCTGTATGGTTGCCTAAATTCTTGGCTAGACCAAGGGCCCGGTGAAGTGTTTTACACCCAGGTACTGGGCAAAGAGGCGGACGACGATGGGCGGTTTGACCGATACAGCATTGAGGTTTCGGATTGGCGGGGCGGGCAGGATCCGGTAGAGTTGATTGTAAACAATAGCTTTTTTGAGAAGGTAAAAKAGGGGCGTAGCTGCCTTCGCTTGACAGTGAAGGCGGGTGCCTTCGGTCATGAATGGATTGCTGASCGTNCTTATATCGCTCAACCTGATGCTTCAAGTGCAACCAAAAATATCAAACCATTCAACCTGTTAGCTCGTTGCGAGGCGACCTGGGCATCTCAACATTCTTCCTTTCTTGTTTCCAATAGTATTAAAAAAACGCGGTAGAATTACTTATAGTTTTACAAGAAACTTATTTAGTTCGTGYTTTTTTTGAAGTAGTTGCAAGTCAACAGGYCCTCATTACTAGAATATATTGGAGAAACTAGAAAATTTGTTTTCTAAATTCTTGGTTTTGGATTTAAAAATGATTTTTTATTAACTATCCGGAAATAAATTCCTGCTAGTTTCCTTAGCTTGGCGAGCCGATTCTATGTGGCAATGTCTTGCTGTACAACCGAGTAGAGACCGATATTAGTTGTATGATTTTGGTTGCAGACTATTCGGTGGGTGCTGGATGCAGAGCGGCCTCCCAGTGTTTTTGTTTTTGCCACTAAGTGTGTAGTTTCAAYAGCAARCCAACCGCYGACTGTTTTTGTCTACTGGTTKTCTTGGTAAGGCGGCGAAAGCCGGTTGGATCAATTGCTGTTACGTGACAATGATTTTCGAGTTTTGGACTGAGTGTACTGAGTGATGGAGTGTGGATCATAACATCCTTAGGAGGCATGACACATGTCAGCCACAAAAAAACGCCCCGGTTTAGTGCAGTATATTCCTGCAGTCTTAGTCGTGGCGATTGGGATCAGCCTTACTTGGCTGGCGGTAGAAAGAACCCGCACTGCAGACGCTGCGGCGCGCGCAAGTGCTTTCCTACACAGCGCGGATATAGCAATTGCGGCAACGGAACAGAAGCTGCAAGCCCAGCTGGCTAGTCTTGCCGCTACGAGCTCGCTTCTCGGCAACGTCGACAACATCGCCTTTCCGGTTTTCCGTGAATTTGTCCGGCCGCTTATCGCTTCTGGTGCCGGTATTCAGGCGTTCGCCTGGGTCCCGCGTGTGCTTGCGGAGGATCGCAGCACCTACGAAGTTGCCATGCAGGCAGAGGGTTTTCCGTCTTTTGGTTTTTCAGAGTTCCTTGGTCAGGGCCAGTTAAAAATCGCTGACAATCGCCCAGACTATTTGCCTGTATATTATGTCGAGCCGATCGCCAACGGCAGTGTTGTCTTCGGCTTGGATTTGGAAACTAATGGGCGTCTACAGGCTGCCATGCAGCTGAGTTTGCTCCAAGGACGGGTAACAGCAGCTGCGCCTGCCGCCACAGCGGCGGATGGCCGACTGTTTAAAGGCCTTTTTATATTTTCGCCTGTCTACCAATCCGGGATCTTTTTAAATGATCCCGCAACCCGTACAAGTGCCTTTCGGGGGTTCGTGGTGCAGATTATTGATATGCGTGCGCTAATTGCTGCGGCCACTGCGCCAACCAAAACGCCTCAATTGGGTGCGCCTAACGCTGCTGCGCCTGCTGTTAGCACGGGCGTTCTTTCTGCTGTGACACCTGCGCTTCATATCTTTGATGTTACTGATCCGGCTCAGATTGGGCGCATATATAGTGCTGATATCTCGGCAGGGCCAGCCGCGTTTAAGCGCACTGATTTGCTCGCGGGGCAAAATTATGGCCGCACAGTGCGCACACTGGGTCGGTCCTGGCAAATCATTGCAACGCCAAAAGTTGCGATACCGGCCGCTGCAGTCCCTTGGGGAACTTTGGTGGCGGGGTTGTTGCTTACAGTTTTAGCCACTGCCTACGCTGTTAGTTCAGCCATCCGGTATGCGCTTGCGGAACGAGAAATATCTGWCAGGACACGGGCGCTTAACAGTGCGCGTGGGAAAGTAAGCAGAGCAATGCAAGCGGCCGAAGCGGCGCGCAGCTCAAAATCAGCCTTCTTTGCGACCATGAGCCACAAGTTGCGCACGCCGCTCACCGGTGTCATCGGCTTTATCGATCTCCTAAACAACAGAATTACCAATCCGCAGCACAAAAAAGTCTTGAAGAAACTGCAGATGGCAGCCGATGCGCAGCGCACTATCATGAATGACGTGTTGGATTACTCAAAAATAAGCGCTGGGGGTTTGGAATTGGAAACCTGCCCCTTTGATTTGCGCACGGTGGTGGAAACCGTCACAAGCAAGTTGGGGGCCGAGGCCTCCAAGGGCGTTGTTGTCGGCTGCAGGGTAGACCCGGTTGTGCCCAAATATTTCATCGGCGATGCGGGTAGGGTTGAGCAGATTGTTAGCAGCCTTGTCAGCAATGCGGTGCGCTTCACCAGCAAAGGCAGCGTGATGGTTCATATGGGCGGGTCGCTAGAAATCGGCATTGGCTCAGGCACACAGTTTAATCTGGTGCTAACAGTGCAGGATACTGGCACTGGTATTACCGAGGAGCGGCAGGAAGATCTGTTCAACGCCTTTATGAAGCCTGACACAGCCTACACGCACGACTTTGAAAGCACAGGGCTCGGCCTCGCCATTGTTAAAGAGCTGGTTGACTGTATGGGCGGCGAAATTGCCGTTGATAGCAAACCAGGCCTTGGCTCCAAATTTATAATGTCCCTTAGGTTGCCGGTTTCTAGTGTGTTGGTTGCTAAAACTGTATCGCAAACAGAAGGGCCTTCTATTCGTCAGCTTGCGGTTAAAACGCTGCGAATTTTGGTGGCGGAAGATTTTGCTCTCGTGCGCGAAATGCTCAGTTCGGCGCTTACGGATGCAGGCCATGTTGTGATGTGCGTTGAAAACGGGGCCGAGGCGCTGGAAGCAGTGCTGGCACCAACCTCAGAACCGTTTGATCTAGTGCTGATGGATATGCATATGCCGGTGATGAGCGGCCCTGAGGCCACGACCCGTATTCGCGCCTTGCCAAAACCGCGTAACGAAATTCCCATCATCGGATTGTCGGCGGGTACGGTAAAGGAACTGGTAGAAAAATATGTGGATGCGGGGATTGATGGCTATGTCACCAAGCCGATCAACTGGACGGAGCTTAGCGATACCATCAAATCTGTGATGAATACCAGCAGCATTGATCATGTTTGGGCGGAAGAAGCGGCTAACGAACCCACCGAGCTGATCATGGGCCGTGTGTTCCGTGAATTTTCTGAACATCTGGACGAGAAAGAGTACCAGCGTATTCTCAACGCCACGGTCGAGTTTTTCCTTGAGCATTGTAACAAGCTGGACGGCCTTGTCGCCAATCCGGATTTCATCAGGTTGAAAGAAGTCGCGCACGCAATATCTGGGGCGGCGAGCACAGTGGGCGCGGTACAAGCCGCCACCTACGCCAACGATATCGCCGTGCTTGATGAAGCCCCCTATGATATGTCGGCCCGCGCTGCGATGTTAAGCGATTTGATGCGCCGGTCTTTCATGGAGTTTGACAGCCAGTTCAAAGCGACGATGCACTAGTTTCTCCAAAATATGAATGTTAGCTACACGAACCATTGGCGCTCGGTAAATTTATCGGGTGCCAATGTGTGTTCTGAGCTAGAATTAGCGGTATTCAACTGGGGAACACTGATGCCAAACCTTGGGAAGTTTTTGTTGGTAATGATGCTTTCCAGCGTATATTCACATTCGTCCTCAGCCTGTTTTTCTGCTGATCCAGAGCTCTATGTAAACGTGAAGGGGTTGGTTTCGCGGGCGGACCGTATTTACCGCGTTCAAATTATCAGACAGCTCAATACGCTGGAGGGCTATCCCCTATGTGAACCTGTTCCTGAGGGTTTGGTACTCAACCGTACGCAAGGCGATGCATGGGCCGATTGGCTCGTTAATGAATTTGGTGGATATTCTGTGCCGTTTTTGGTGCTTGTTACAGATAACATCAAAGGTAGTGGCCCGATCAAAGGTATTGTGTTTGGTAAACGGACCGTAACTATTGCCGAGCACAATCGCCGGTTCGCAGGTTTGCTGCGGCCTGATGGTAGCAGTTTTGGTCCGAAAACTGAGCAAGAGGCTCTAGCTCTAAATAGAGATTTTGAGAACCATAATGACCCGGAGTTCTGGGGCGGCAGGCCGCGCACTTATGCCTATCCGGACTGCCAAATGCATCCGGACTATTTCATAAGGTCCAGTTACCTTTTGTTCTATGGCCCGCAGCATATCAAAGGATATGAACGGACTGAAACCCCACAGGATGTGTGGCTAGCATACATCAAAGGATGGGTTGCGGCGCTCGGCGCCAGCTCAGATCGTTAAGCGGCTTCTTCGCTTGTATCGTCAGGTGCTTTACTCTTTTTTGGCCCCATACCAAAGGCGAAAACAATCACGCAGGTGGCAATGCCGCCAAGCGCCATCATCTGCGTTAGTGACTGATAGCCATCAGTGAAAACACCGGGTCCGTTTGGGCCGTCAACGCTGCTGGAAATAGCAGCGCCGAAAGCAGCCCCAATTGTTGGTATTGAACTCAAGATACTGGAAGCAGTGCCCGCAACATGGCCTGCTTTCTCTAGCGCTACAGCGTTAGTGATTGGCATCATAATGCCAAACGCAAGCACGTAACAAAAGACGGTTGGCCACAAAACCCACAAGCTACTAGGGAAAGCGGACAGATATATGAACATTATGCCCGCTGCGCCTGCAATGGCAGCGCCTAGTTTCAGCGGGGTGCGAAGGTCGCCTGTTTTGATGATCCGCTTGGTAACTGCAGGGCCAATGATAACGGCACTGGCCGCAACCGCAAACAGCATGCCAAAGCCCTGCGGCGATAGGCCGTAGGTGCGTTCTGTCATTGCGGCGCCTACCCCTAACATTGCCGAATACCCAAAGAAGAGAAAGGTAGAAGCGCCCGCTGCCATCAGGAAATCTTTGGTGGTAAATAGTTCGCGCAAGATGCCCCAACTAAGTGGTCTGCGAACGGCGGCTGATTTGGAATGGCTTTTCCTGCTCGGCGCAATATAGAAATAGGATAGCAGCATCAAGGCGATAGCGAAAAGTACCAGGAACCAAAAAATAACCCGCCACCCAGCTACCAGCAAAATGCCACTGCCAACAAGTGGCGCAAGCAGGGGCGCTGCGCCGAAGATCATCATGATTGTAGCGAGCAGGTTTGCTGTGGCCTTTCCTCCGCCTTGGTCTCGGGCAATAGCGCGCGATATCACCGGGCCGGAGCCACCGAATATGCCCTGAATGGCGCGGTACACGGAAAGGGTTTCCAAGTCGTTCGCAGTGGCACAGAGAATACTGGTGATCAGAAAGCCAAGCAGGCCCCAATAAAGCGGTGCCATGCGGCCGTAACGGTCAGCCAGCGGGCCCCACAAAAGCTGGCCGCCGCCGTAGCCAATGAAGTAGGAGCTTACAATAACGCCAGCCGCTTCTGCCGTGGTGCCAAAGCCGCGGCCGATCATCGGGTGCGCCGGCAAGGACACATCCACAGCCGTAGCCGTAAGCGCAGTTATAGCGGCCAGCGAAAAGATGAAGCTGGGGCGTTTAACAAACGGGCGTGTATCGGCGGTGGGCATGCTTTGTACCTGAAAGACAGTTAGAAACAAAAAGGGATACCGTATTTAGCCGGTAAGTCCCTGTGTGAACAGACATAGTTTGGCATAGCTGCCATGCGCATGTTGCCTGCGGGGCGTTACGGGGATACTTAGGTCAAATAGCGAGTTAGGCTAGTGCCGTGGGTGAGCGGCTATTGATGGGAAACCCAAAGGCTGGGTACGATAGGGCTTTAATCGAAGGCCAAGTCTACTTGGGTTTGGTACGCTAGTGTAAGGTTTTCGATTGCCGCTTGGCGGCCGTTATCAATGATAGGCTGATGGCGGGTTACGTCTTTGGCAGCAGCAGAAAGTACAACGGCTTGCGATGCAGCCAGCGTAGCCGCCGCGCTGACACAGGCATTAATAAATTCGGCATGTTCTTTAACGCTGCGCACGTCGGTTGCCATACGGATCAGCATAAATTCCRCCAGATCAGTTTTGATGCGGTCATGGTATTGGTTCAGTGCTTCGTCTTCAACGCCGTTGTATTCAGAAATATCGCGCATTGGTGGCTCCGTCGCTGTCGTGACCCGTGCTTGCTGGATCGTGCCTCGGTTTTTATCGGGCCCGTACCGGAAATAATTCGGAAGTAGGGCGGTGGTTTCCGGCTACATGCCGGGAATATCAGGAAATACACTCCGTACAGGTCGATCACTCTGAACAAGAGCATACAAACCATAACCGCCGTCCGAGCCGCTGCTTGGTGTTGGCAATTTGCTTCAACGTATGCACCGCAGGAAACATACCATGTTTGCGCAAAACCAGCGAACAGTACGGTGCTGTGTTTACTGTTTTTTAAGCAAACCACCCCTCATTTAGGCAAACGATTTCTCAAATTAGGCGAATGACGTTGCTGGATCTGGCAGGGGGTCGTCGTCATTATCACCGCGGGGCGGGTTTGGCGGGGCGAATGTTATGGTCTTGCAGTGTGTGATTTTTGGGGCGCCTTTATAGCAGGGGGACGTATTGCGCCCGAAATCCAGCACTGGATCCAGAAGGCCGGTGTTCCGGCGAATTCGGTTTTCCACGCGCTCGTTTATTGGAAGGCTG
>JAESRJ010000288.1 GCA_016764715.1 Kordiimonadaceae bacterium
AAAAACCCTGCTTTTGATGTAACACCAGCAAAGTACATTACAGGGATAATAACAGAAAAAGGTATTATTAAAGCCAACAAAGAGGAAATGCGTACAGGGACGCTGGATATCGTAATCGGCACCCACGCCCTGCTCGCCAAAAATATCGAGTTCCGCAGCCTTGGGCTTCTGATCGTTGATGAAGAACAGCACTTCGGCGTTGGCCACAAAGAAAAACTGAAAGCCTTAAAGCTTGATGTCCATGTACTCACGTTAACGGCAACGCCAATACCGCGCACACTACAGATGGCTATGTCCGGCATTCGCGATCTTTCGCTGATTGCGACACCGCCGGTGGACAGGCTGGCGATCAGAACATTTGTTATGCCATTTGACCAAGTGGTCGT
This sequence comes from Kordiimonadaceae bacterium, assembly GCA_016764715.1. Lineage (GTDB taxonomy): Bacteria > Pseudomonadota > Alphaproteobacteria > Sphingomonadales > Kordiimonadaceae > Kordiimonas. The sequence continues at coordinate 387 of JAESRJ010000288.1, forward strand.
ACGAGAGGCGCTGCTGCGCGAGCATTACCGCGGCGGTCAGAGCTTTTATGTGTGCCCGCGCGTTTCAGACTTGGAAGAAACAGCCCAGTTCCTGCGCGACTATGTTCCTGAAGTGAAATTCATTATCGCCCACGGCCAGATGGCGCCATCAGTGATTGAAGATGTGATGACAGCCTTCTATGACCGGCGGTATGACGTGCTTCTTTCCACCACTATTATCGAATCTGGCATTGATATTCCCACCGCCAATACAATGATCATCCACAGGGCAGATATGTTTGGCTTGTCGCAGCTTTACCAGCTGCGCGGTCGGGTTGGGCGCTCTAAAATCAGGGCTTACGCTTATTTGACCACGCGCCCTGGCAAACGGCTTAATGAAAACGCAGAGAAACGCCTGCAAGTGCTTTCAGCACTGGACACGCTCGGTGCCGGTTTCACCATCGCCAGCCACGATATGGATATTCGCGGCGCAGGAAACCTTCTAGGTGACCAACAATCCGGCCATATCCGCGAAGTCGGCGTGGAGCTATACCAGAAAATGTTGGAAGAAGCGGTCGCCAAGGCCAAAGCCGGTGGCGGCGATGAAGACTTTACCGAGCTAGATTGGTCACCAGTGATAAACTTGGGCGCTACAGTCATGATCCCCGAGAAATATGTGCCTGACCTTACCCAGCGCATGGCGCTTTACCGCAGACTTGCCGATCTCGATACCCGCGAGGATATAGACGCTTACTGTGCAGAACTGATCGACAGGTTTGGGCCTTTACCATCCGAGGTAAAACAACTGGCTGCCATTATGATCATCAAAGGCAATTCTAAACGCGCAGGCATTGTGAAGCTAGAAGCTGGCCCGAAAGGCGTAGTGATCAGCTTTAAAGACGATAAATTTGCCAACCCTGCAGGATTGATCGAGTTCATCTCGAATTCGGGCAAGACCGCCAAAGTGCGCCCCGACCATAAGCTGGTTTATTTCTTAAGCATGACCAAAATCAATGTTCGGCTTAAAACCATGGCGTCGCTTACGCGCAAACTAGCGAACATTGCCGCCGCCTGATGTTGGTCACCTGACGGTCAGCAAAACAGGGCTAGTTATCCACGCAAACTAGGGCATTCAATAACCGCAGGGCCATTTTTCGCCATTTTTGGCGAAGATCGCCACTATTGCCCTAGTTTGCCCTAAACTTTCTTTTTATGGTCACTGAGCCTACGCGGCGGCGACACACTCCAGTTCTATATCTTTTGTTATCGACCTCAAACGGAAAAACCGAAGAGTTTCGACACAAGACAAAAACTGGAGGAAAACATGAAATTCACGACACAGATTATAACGGCTGCAGGCCTAATTGTTCTAGCCACAACGGCTTCCTTTGCAGATGACGACAATAAGTTCGACGGCTTCTATCTAGGTGCAGAAACTGGTATTGACTGGACCAAGCTTGCTACCGACGGTAAGCGCGACCGTAATATATATTACGGGGGCGTTATCGGCATGCGCCGCCAGCTTGAAAGTGGCCTTGTTTTCGGCATTGAAGGTACCTTTGGTGATAATGGCTACAATAACCAACAGCTTGGAATTACCACGGATTACGRATGGAGCGCTGGCCTTACAGTTGGTACCGTTTTCGGCGATGAAGGCGACAACCTTGTGTACGGTAAAGCTGCTTACGTGCAAACGCGGTTCGCTACAGACCTWGCAAAAACCAATGAAGGTGGTTGGCGWTTTGGCGGCGGGTATGAGCGTTCAATATCCGATAACGTGAGCCTGCGCYTAAGCGGCGAYTAYACTGCCTACGGCAAYGACAACGGCAGTTGGGCTGYAAAATCGGCCTTTATTTTTAAGTTTTGAGCCAACAGTTCTCAAGGCTGTGATGGAGTCCGGCGACTAGTGGGAAACTGAAGACTATTGTCCAGGAATTAGGGCGGATCCCAAAGCCCCGTGGGGAGTGACCGAGCTGGCCGCTCCCCTTAAATATACCTATCATGGGCCTAAAAAACAGCTAGCCTTAGTTCGCCTAAAAAGTTCTTTTTCTCGCCCTAGATTGTACTTTTTATGGCCGTAATTGGCAGTCATTTTACCGCTGGACACGCRAAAAAAGCCGATGGCCTTGACCATCAAAAAACATTACGGGGAAATACAAATGAACAGATTAATGCAGTTTTCAACTGTACTCACCCTTTCCTTAGCGAGCACGATCTCCGCTGCGGCAGACGACGAAAAAAAATTCGACGGATTTTATGTCGGTGCGGAATCGGGGCTAGACTATTCAACGTTTGGGCGCACAAGAGAAAGAGATACTAGTTTCTATTATGGTGGCATCATCGGCATCCGAAAACAATTAGAGAGCGGACTTACCTTTGGGCTTGAAGCAACGTTTGGTGATAGCGGTTTTAGCTCAACCAATGTTTCCCCGCCCGTTATAGCCGGCGCTCCTATTGCGACTTTCGAGCAAAGCGTRGAATACGAATGGAGCATCGGAGCAACTATTGGAACAGTGTTCGGCGCGGAAAACAACAATTTGCTCTACGGAAAAATCGCACACGTTGTAACACGAGGCCGCACCCGTATAGTCGAGTTTCAAGACAACGGGTTTAGCGAAAACATCCCAGGCATACGAATAGGAGCTGGCTTTGAACACGCTTTCTCTGACGCTATTAGTTTACGCATTGAAGTCGACTATACCAATTCCAACAGCGATATCGACGGATGGGCAGTAAAACCAGGCCTATTGTTCAAGTTCTAGCCTCTTCAGAGGATTTGAACATTCCACACATTATATTCAATATTTTGGGAAAATTAAATGCGATACGTATACAGGACACTGGCCTCTTCCGTCCTCATCCTTACATCCGTGGCAGCAATTGCTGAAGACCACGCTAACAAAAAATTCGACGGCTTTTACACCGGTTTAGAAATCGGCGTATCATCCGATAATTTCATATCCCTTTTAAGGCAGCCCCCTAATCGCGAAACAAGCTTATATTATGGCGGCCTGCTTGGCTTTCGCAAACAAATTGAAGGCGGCTGGGTGTTTGGGATTGAAGGTACGTTTGGAGACACAGGGTTTTCCAACACTGGCGATTTTCCCAGCCCGGTGCCAATCGACGGCATAGATTTCGATGGCATTTCGCAAACGACAAGATACGAATGGAGCGCGGGCATCACCGTAGGTAAAGTCTTCGGTGCGGACCATTCGAATTTGTTTTTTGCTAAAGCAGCTCACGTTCGCACGGGCAGAGAATTCATTGACATCAACAGATTTATATCCAGCGGCATCAGATTTGGGCTTGGATACGAAAAAGCCATCAGCAAATCATTAAGCCTACGGATCACTTCAGAATTTACTGACCAAGTAGGCACGGCAACTTCTTGGGCTGCAAAATCCGGACTAATCTTCAAATTTTAGGTGTCCTTCGGGGCGGTACCCACCCGCTTACGGCACCTGATAACTTGCTAGACTCAGACACCTCCCTATGGCCCATGTTTTGAGTAAAGCTGCGTCTAGCATGGGGGCTATTTTTCAGAGTAGCCCCCTTTTTCTCAGCAAGGAAATTTGGTCATTCTGCAGCAGCGTTTTGCACAAGTTTGTCCATCACACCCACTAGAACATCCGCAGACTGCGCACCYGAAACACCGGACTTCCCGTCGAAGATAAACATTGGCACACCCTGTATACCCATCTGGGAGGCTTCGATGATCTCACGGCGCACGAGATCAATGTCTTTGTCCGATGCCAGCAGTTCTTCCACCAATACCCGGTCCATACCGGCTTTCGCAGCTACATCAACCAGCAACGACTGATCGCCAAGAAAAGCGCACTCTTCAAAATAACGCTGCATAATGTCTTCAACCACAGCATTCTGTGCGCCGGGGGCGTAAGACCAGCGAATTAAACGGTGCGCATCAAGCGTGTTGGCGATACGGCAGGTACTATCGAAATCAAAATTGATGCCTAAATCCTCGCCCTGTTGACGAAGATGTTTACGCATCGATGTAAATTGTTCGCTGTCACCAAACTTCTTTTTATAGTGCTCTGCCCTGTCAACACCTTCATTAGGTGTGTCTGGCGCCAGCTGAAAAGGCCGCCACCGCAACGCGTTGATGACGCCAGGCCGCTGTTCTAAAGCTTTATCCAGCTGCTTTTTGCCAACGTAGCACCACGGGCAAACCACATCTATAACCACGTCCAATTGCATCAAAAAACCTTTCGGTTACTGCTTTAAGCCCGGCCTCAGCCACCTTCGCTAAAATTGTAGCGATACCTTTACGTGGTTTTTACGACCTCAGGCTATGATGTCGCTTAAAGTTGAGGGTACACTACACCATGATCAAAGCATTGAACATAGCTACTAGTGGGCTGTTGCAAGCTGAAAAGCGTGCGACAGATGTCGCGCGCGATATCTTAAAAACAACAGCCATTGCCTCATCATTTTCTGTGAACGATGCCGGGAACCAAGCCGTCGCCACCACGGACCAAGGGCAGAACATTGGYGGCAGTGTCCTTGCGGGCCGCAGCGCTGTTGTGCCGAATGGAGGCGATTTTAGTGGCCTGGTGCAACAATTTGCAGACCTTCGGGCCGAAACTGCTGGTTTCAAAGCCAGCGCTGCCGCTTTTAAGGCAATCGAMGAGACATTGGACAAAGCGCTCGGCACTCTACTCGACGACAARGGCTGATTTTTTGYACCGTCGTTAGACCATCTAAACTAAAATTGAATTCGTATGACTTGACGACAGCGGCGTATMGGCCAACATTACCCCTATGCCAGATAGTAGTAACAACATCSCCARYATRGYCSCCGCYTYAACTGASCCGCAGGCCAMAAATCAATTGCGTGACCAGTTTGGYCGCACGATTWCCTACYTRCGRCTTTCSGTCACGGATCGCTGTGATCTSCGCTGCACYTACTGCATGGCTGARCAGATGACRTTCCTRCCCAAAAAAGAAGTATTGAGCCTYGAAGARCTCCTGAYAGTAAGCCAGGCCTTCATCGCGCGCGGCGTGCGCAGGATCCGCCTTACAGGCGGTGAACCTTTGGTGCGGAAGAATATTTTGTGGCTCATTGAAAAACTGGGCGCAGAAATCGCSTCAGGYGGCCTTGATGAGGTTACCTTGACCACGAACGGTACCCAACTCCCACATATGGCCAAAGACATATATGCAGCGGGTATACGCCGYATAAATGTATCCCTAGATACACTTGATCCTGAGCTTTTTTCCGAGATCACGCGCCGCGATCAGCTAAAKACGGTTATCGCAGGCATTATGGCYGCAAAATCTGCAGGCCTTAAAGTTAAGTTAAACACCGTCGCCATGCGTCATAAAAATGAAGACGAATTGCCTGCTCTGCTGACTTGGGCAATGGAAAATGACTTAGATATCACCTTCATCGAAACCATGCCGCTCGGCGATATAGCTGAAGCACGTGAAAACACCTATTTACCCCTRACCGCTGTCTTGCCCAAACTCGAAGAAAAGCACAAGCTTACCCCGAGCACAGCCCGCACAGGCGGCCCAGCCCGCTATTATACTGTTGGCGACAGTACAAGCAAACTTGGGCTAATTACGCCACTAACCAACAACTTCTGTGACGGCTGCAACCGTGTTCGCGTTACCTGTACTGGCCGCATCTATATGTGCCTAGGGCAAGACGACCACATCGACCTACGGGCGGCGTTGCGGTCAGACGCGCCTAGCATAAACTTATCTGACTGCCTCGACAAAGCRATGGGCCTCAAACCAAGAGGCCATGATTTTGCAATGTCGAATGGCAAAATGGTAGGCAAGGTATCGCGCSACATGAGCCARACCGGCGGGTAGARRTGCCCGGAAACAGTTYGGTTTGAAGGCAATTTAATTAAGCTCTCGCCAGYATTCACAATTCCCTTATACTGCGGCCTCATTCAGGAGACGTAACAGCATGAAAATTGCGATTATCGCAAGCGACACCAAGGAAGCAAGCAACGCCGCAAAACTGCTGAAAAGCCAGTACCGRGCCGTAGGGCCGCGCGAGGCAGACGTGATTGTGGCGCTTGGCGGCGACGGATACATGTTGCAAACGCTGCACGCATACCTCGGCACCAAAAAGCCAATTTTTGGCATGAATAAAGGTACTGTGGGTTTCTTGATGAATGAATTCTCAGGGGAAGGCCTTATTGAACGGCTTGAAGCCGCTGACAGCTTTGACCTTCACCCTCTTAAAATGCGCGCCACAAATTGTGATGGTGAAGAAACCGAGCATATGGCCATCAACGAGATATCACTRCTGCGGGAAACGCGCCAAGCCGCCAATATACGTATTTCGATCGATGGCCGGGTGCGCATGACTGAACTGGTTGGGGATGGCTTACTGGTGGCGACACCTGCAGGCAGCACTGCCTACAATCTTTCAGCCCATGGCCCAATTTTGCCACTTGGTTCTGGCTTGCTGGCGCTAACGCCCTTGTCGCCGTTCCGCCCTAGACGTTGGCGCGGCGCATTGTTGTCGCACGATGTTAGTATTGAGCTAACAATCAATCAGCCTCAAAAACGGCCGGTTTCAGCAGTTGCTGACATGCACGAAGTGCGGGATGTAAGGCGTGTTGTGATCGAAGAAGATAAAGATACCACTCTAACGCTACTTTTTGATCCTGAGCACACGTTGGCAGAGCGTATTTTTTCCGAGCAGTTT